>JALZOI010000548.1 GCA_030857245.1 Myxococcota bacterium | reverse complement strand
CATCACCGACGCTGCGCCTCCCGCGTCACGCCGCGAGGTCCATCGCGCTGACGTGGGCAACGCGCCCTCGTTGATGTCCATCGCTCACCCGGCCGCGTTCGCCATCATCAGGCGCGCTCCGCAACAGCAGAGTGGCGCCGAGCGTCATCCGGCTGCGCAAGCTCGATCGAGAGTGAAACGGTGTGGGACTGGGGTTGAGTCGTCATGGTCATTCCTCGGGTTCAGGTCAGGGCATCCCGACGCGTGCGCCCACCGCGTCCGGTACCCAGAGAAGCGAGAGCACCGTCCCGTAGTCCGGGCGGCACGTCGCATGTTCGATGATGTCCTCGTTCGACGTGGTGCCGAACCAGGCGCGGGCGGGGACCGGCTGATCGCGTTCGTCGAGTTTTCCGGTCTTGTAGAAGTCCCACGCGATGGAGTCACGGTGCAGGCGCCGACCCTCGCGAATCTTGCGCGTGAACGTCGCGCTGCGTGTCGACCACTGCACGACGCCGTCCTTCGCAAACACCGCCGCGCAACGCTCACTCGACAACTCGACGAAGCGGCGCGCGCTCGCGAGGATTGAGACGTCGTATTCCTTGGTGATCTGCCACGGCACCTCGAGCGAGACCGGCGACACCTCGCAACGCTTGCGAAGCAGGAAGTCCGGCAACAGCACCGCGCTGCCGAACGCGTTCGATCCGATTTCGTGCGGGTGCGGCTCCTTCGCCCCACTGCGCAGCCACTTCGGCTTGCACATCATCGTCGGCGACAACGACGGGTGCTTTTTCAGGAAGTGATACAGCTCGTGCGCGATCGCGAACCGGCGCGCGCCAGACTCGGTGATGCGCTCCGAGAGCACGATCTGGACGAGGTCGCCGAGTCGGATGAGCTGCGCCGATGCGCCGTCGAGATCCGTCTCGATGATCTCGATCCCCAGGTCGTAGCCCCCTGTGTCAGCGTAGTTGCCGCATCGACCTGACCACTTCGGGGGCGAGAGCGGAAATCGATGATGGAGTATTCAGAATTGGTACGCGCACGGATGGTGCGCCGCATGGTCGGCCCCGGTGCGGTGGCCGCAACGGAGCTGGCGCGGGAGACCGGCATCCCGCAGCCGACGCTGTCGCGGTGGCTGCGCGGTGCGGCTAGCATTCGGTTGGTGACCACGAAGGACTCGTCGAACGATGTCGAGGCTGCGGTAGCGGAGTCGAAGCGTCCGCAGGACTGGAACACGAAGGAGCGGATGCAACTCATGCTCGATGCCGACGGACTCGGCGACCATGAGCTCGGCGAGTTGCTTCGTCGGCGTGGTGTGCATCGTGAGCAGTTCGACGCGTGGCGCGCGTCGCTCGACGAGGCGTTCGCCCGACCGAATCCTTCTCGACGGTCTCCCGAGGGAAAGCGCATCAAGCAGCTCGAGCGCGAGCTCGCGCGCAAGGACAAGGCGCTCGCCGAGACGGCTGCGCTGCTCGTGCTCCAAAAAAACTTCATCTCTTGTTTCCGGAAGGCCAGGAGGACGAGGACGACGACACGGACAACGGGAGCGACAAATGATCCTCGAGCTCATCGATGAGGCGGTTCGCGCCGGTGCGAGATGTGCGCGCGCGTGCGAGGTCGCGGGCCTCGACACGCGCACTGTCGAGCGATGGCGCAAGCGCCCTGATAGAGACGACCTGCGTCGCGGTCCGAAGACGAGGCCCGCGAACGCGCTGACCGTCGACGAGGAGGCGAAGATCGTGGAGCTCGCGACGGCACCCGAGTTCGTCGGCCTCTCGCCGCACCAGCTCGTGCCGAAGCTCGCAGACATGTCAATCTTCGTCGCGTCGGAGTCGTCGGTCTACCGCGTGCTGCGGCGCCGGCGGCTGGTGCGGCATCGCGACCGTTCGCGGCCACGCAAGCACCACCGCCCGCGTGAGCTCGTGGCCACGGGACCCAACCAGGTCTGGGCTTGGGACATCACGTACCTGCCCGCCGCCGTTCAGGGCACGTTCTGGTTCCTATACGCGATCCTCGACGTGTGGAGTCGCAAGGTTGTCGGTTGGGCGGTTCACGATGTTCAGAGCGACGACCTCGCCGCCGATCTCGTCGATGCGACATGTGCAAGGGAGGGTGTTGTTCGCGGTCAGCTCGCACTCCACGCCGACAACGGTGGCGCGATGAAGGGCAAGACGATGCTCGTCAAACTCGAGCAACTCGGCGTGTTGCCGTCGTTCAGTCGGCCGCGCGTCAGCGACGACAACCCGTTCCCCGAGTCGCTGTTCCGCACGCTGAAGTACCGGCCGTGCTACCCGGACAAGCCATTCGTCCTCGTCGAGAACGCGCGCAGCTGGGTCGCCTCCTTCGTCCGCTGGTACAACGACGACCATCAGCACAGCGGGATTCGTTTCGTCACGCCGAGCCAACGCCACGCCGGCCACGACGCCGAAATCCTCGCGCGTCGCGACGCGGTCTATCGCGACGCGCGTCGTCGGAATCCCCGCCGGTGGAGTCGCGGCACTCGCAACTGGACGCCGATCTCAACCGTGCGTCTCAACCCGGAACACGGGCTCAACAACTAACACTCACTCATGCGGCAACAACCTTGACACTCACCGGTAGGCCCATGCCTCGGGACGGATCTCGTCGCGTGTCGTCACGCCGTACTGGCGCAGAAAGCAGTTGGCGTCGAAGCGCACAGGCAGCCGAGGGCCGCCCTCGCTCGAAGCGTGGTTAGATGAATCGTGACGACGAAGGGACCGCATCACTCACTCAGCGACGTGAAGAAGCTCGTCGCGGCCGGCGCGTTCATGGTCATGAAGGGACGGGGGCTCGCACTGCTCATGCCGCCGCTCACCTACACCGAGGCGATGGTCTTTGTGGCAACCGCGATCCAGATGCTGACGGCCGACAACTTCTGCGAGACCGTTGATCTCTCGCGCGACACGGCCGACGTCTATGGGCTGAACATCCAGAACACAGGCTGGTACATCAAGCTATGCATCGACCCCGACGTGCCCGCCGTCGCGGTGATCTCGTTCCATCCACCGATGTATCCGATGACGACGCCGGCAGGCGTGGTCAACCCACCGTGACCGTGGGCTGCCAGGCCCGGTCCAACGCACTGAGACGGCGCTTGGGATCCTCCGCGATCAACACGAGCGTGCTCACGAGCTGCGCGCTCGCATCGCCCCGCTTCGCGCGGACGCGCGACAGGTACCCGAGCGACAGGCCAAGAACCTGCTCCACCCGACGCTGCGTGATCTCTGCGCTCGCGATGGCCACGAGCGCAGCCTCGAGCCGCTTGTGCAGCTCTTCCGCGTACGCGCCCTGGAGCGCCTCGTCGATCGCCTCGGCCGTCTTGGGATCGATCCACTCGTTCCCGCAGTGGTTACAGGTCGGGATGGCGAGCGTGCTAGGCACGGCGAGCGCGGACATGTTCCGGAAGGGCGTCGTCCGACCCGCCTTCGCGAGGGGGCGGACCATTCCTTCGCCACATTCACGGCACCGGCGGGGCTTGAAATCGCTCATGGGGACCTCGATCTCCCACGAAACTGCGTGGGACTAAGTCCTATCATGGGTGGGACTCAGTCCTATGTCAATCGGTGACTCTCTCGGGCTGGTTCGGGTGCACTCCGAGCTTTCAAACACAACAAAACTCGATAGATACACTAGCGAATCGCACCCCCGCTACTCGAATTTTCGGATACCCCCGCTGCTAGGGTCCGTAGACGAAGCGCCCCGGTGACTGACCACGTCCCCGGGGGGGTCTCGTTTCGGGTCAGGGTCAACGGCGTCATGACCCGAGCCAGGATCTCGCGACCACGCTCGGGTGCCTCGGTGCCCACCAGGTCGAGGAACTTGCCGATGCTCGCGCGTACCGCTGCCCGGGTCGGTACATCGCGCGGCGCATCCACCGGCCGAGCTTGGGATGCCTCGGTGCGTAACCGCTTGACCGTTGCCTCCTCGGTCGCGAGCTGCGTGTACAGCGCCTCGGACTCGGGCACGCGGGCGATCGCCGCGGTGATGTTCTTGACCCGGGTCTCCGCATCGCGGAGCTGACGGTGGAGGTTGCCGCTGGTGGCGGGCTTTGCCGGCGCGCTCGCGCAGCCGGCGCTCGAACGAGGACACGAACGTGTCCGCGATCTCAGGCGCCGACAGGGTCTCTTTGAGTGCGTCGATCAGGGCGCTCGTGATCTCGTGATCTTGCGCTCGGAGATGCTCGACGCGTTGGCGCAGATGCTCGCGCCGCGCGATCGGTTCGCGGTGCAGGCGAACTGCGCGTAGCGAATCCCGGCCTTCATCTTCATACCGTTGATCGACATCGGGCCGCCGCACGTGCCGCACTTGAGCAGGCCGCTTACCAGCGTGCTGAACCCGGCGATCGCCCGACCGGTCAGACCTCGGTGCGTCTGCTTGCTCACGCCGCGGATGTACTCGCGGTTGATGATCGACCGCATCGCCACGGTCATCTCGCCGGAGTCGGACTCGGAGTCGAGCCCGCCCGTGTCCAGAACCTTGACGCCTGCGCCCGCGAGGTCGCGGAAAACGATCGCGTGCGTGTCGCCGATGTCGCGGCTCAAACGGCTGAGGTCGTCGACCATTACAGCGCGGAAAGGGCTGCGCTCCGAATCCATGGCAACGTCGAGCATCCTGGTAAGGCACTGGCGAACCCGGAGGGCCGACGCGCGATGAGCACGTGGGCCTTTCGACTTTTTTGCGGGGTGGTTTGCAGAGCACGCGGCGCCGCAGAGAACCCGGAGGGCCTCGGCACTCAAAGCAGCGCAGAGGAAATATCATCGCGTGATCAGGTGTGATTCGAATCGACTCTACCTCTTGGCTTTCGCTCTGGCTTTGGGTTCCGGTGGGGTCTTGCTCTGCAGCTGGCCGATTCGGTCTGGAATGCCGGTGGTCAATTGCTGCACGTAGTTCTTGTCGAGCGGGTTGAGGACGACGATGCCCTTGCTGGTGATGACATATTCGTGGATGTCCTTGCTGTGGTCGCCACCGCGCATCTTGATCACCACGATGACTCTGCGAATCTGGCCGTCGATCTCGATATATCGCAGCCGAATAATGTCATCGGTGAGAAACGAGATCGTGTAGTGGCTGAACTCGAACGAGGTAAACGAGTCCTCGATCTCGACCGTGGTGAGGATCGTCACCCCCGCTCCGGTGAGCGCCGCGATCATGCGGTAGAGCGACTCACGAAAGTCGACCCGGAAGCTCGGCGCCAACGCCATCTCGAAGCCCACGAGCGAATCGATCACCAGCCGCTTGGCCTTGAGCCGTTTCACGGCATCGAGAATTGCCTGCATCGTCTCGTCCACCGAGAGGTCCAGCG
>JALZOI010000076.1 GCA_030857245.1 Myxococcota bacterium | reverse complement strand
CCGCACCACCAGCGCCGCCAGCGCCGCCCGCGCCGCCGGCGGGCGCCGCGGTGATCCGCGGCCGGCCGAAGATCGGCTGGATCGTCGCCTGGTCCGCGCGACCCTGGGTCGGGACGAGGTTCGACGGATCGGCCTTCGCGCCCTCGGCGACCAGCTGGATCGCGCGGTCGATCGACACGCGGTACGTCTGCTCGCCCTTGCCCGCCTCGGGGCGCGGGTTCGGGGCGAACTCGTTGATGTTCGAGAACTGGGTCGCGCGGATCGACCGGTATGCGGTGTCCTGGCCACCGTAGTCGGCCATGGTCTGCACCTCGGACGAGTCGTTCATGTAGAACGCCTGCAGCGCGACGATGCTCACATAGACGAGCACGGCGCCGCAGATGCCGACGACGACGACGCCGATCGTGTTGAGCGTGTCTGCGTTTCGCGTGGGACCTGACATCAGGGCCTCCTAGAGGTTCTCGTGTGCGAGGGAGAGCGGCAGGGTCGGATCCTTCACCGGGATCAGGTTGCCCTTGAGGTTACGGCCGATGCCGACGAGCAGCACGCCGACGAGGCCGATCCACACCGTGATGTCGACGGGCGAGAACCCGACGTGGTGCGTCGCGACGTTGCCCATCAGCGGGCCGGCGTTGATCACCGCGTCACCGTTCGTGACGACGTGCCAGTTGTACTGCGGCATCACGTTCCAGTAGAGGTCGAGCCAGTGGAACACCAGCTGCCACACCGCGAAGAACACGAGCGATGGCACGATCCGCTTGGTCCACCGCGACAGCAGGAACACGAACGGGAACGCCCAGAAGCCGACGAGCATCGCGATGCTCACCCACTGCCACTCGCCGAAGAGCCGGTATTTGTACCAGACCGTCTCCTCCGGCATGTTGGCGTACCACTGCAGCATGAACTGCGAGAACGCGGTGTACGCCCAGAAGAACGTGAACGCGAACATCCACTTGCCCATGTCGTGGTAGTGCTCGGCGTTGACCGAGTGCACGAGGCGGCCGGTCCGCTGGATGCCGAGGACGACGAGCGCGAGCGCGGCGAAGGCACCGACGCAGGCGCTGCCCCAGAAGTTGACGCCGTAGATCGTCGAGTACCACTTCGGCGCCATCGACATCAGGATGTCGAACGCGGCCATGCAGGTGACGATCGCGTAGAGGATCATCGCCGGAGCCGAGGCGATCCGCATCTTCTCGGAGAGCTTCGGATCACCCGACTCGTCCTGCTCGCGTGACTTCTTCGAGAAGTACATCGCGAGCCCCGAGTACGCGACGCCGTAGATCACGTAGCGCACCGCGAAGAACGACGGCGACAGCCAGCCGAGCTTGTGGTGGAGGTGGTGGTTGAGGACCGGGTCGTGCGCGTCCGGGTGCGCCCAGTAGTAGAGGTCCTGGTAGCCGGCGACCAGCGGGATCACGAAGCCGAGGCCCGCGATGAACACCAGCGGGAACGCGCCGCTCATCGCTTCCGCGATCCGGCGGACCGCCGTCGCCCACCGACCACGCACCAGGTGGTGCAGGATCACGAGCCACAGCACGCCCACGCAGATGCTGAAGATGTAGCTCCAGCCGATCACGTACGCGTAGAAGAAGCGCTTCCAGTTGTCGCCCTGCATCCAGCCGAGCACGACCGAGATGATCAGGAAGACAGCCGCGATGCCGAGACCGACCTTGGCCAGGCTCGAGCCGAGCTTGCCCGCCTTGATCTTCTCGTCCGGGTGCAGCGATTTCACGAGCGCGCTCATTACTTGTTCTCCGTCGCGGGAGCCGCCGAGCCTGCCGGCGCGGCCGAACCTGCGGGTGCTGCGGCCGAGCCGGCGGCCGAACCCGCGGGCGCCGCAGGCGCCGCAGGTGCCGAGCCGGGTGCCGCGGGGGTCTGCGGCATCTGCATGTCATTGCGGTTGGCGACGGGGACGTCCGCCTCCGACGCGTTGTGCGCGCGCTGCAGCGCTCGCACGTAGAGGACGATGGCCCAGCGATCCGCGTGCGGGATCTGCTGCGCGTACCCCATCATCGTGTTGTAGCCGTTCGAGATCGTGTTGAAGAGCTGGCCGTTCGGCATCCTGATGACGACGCTGTCAGCCGTCACGAGCGGGCGAGCCGCCCAGTTACCACCACTCGCCGCGACGCGCTGCGGGATGGCACCGAGGCCGCGACCGTCGTAGCCGTGGCACGGCGCGCAGTAGATGTTGTAGCGACCCTGGCCGCGGCGGACCAGCTGCTCGCTGACGTCGAGCTGCTGCGGGAAGCCGGCGGTCCAGGTGCCGCCCTCGAGGCCGCGGTAGAACATATCGTCGGCGTTGAGCGCGCCGCGGGCGACCGTGCCGGTGAGCTGGCCGCGGTTCGAGCGGCCATCCGGGAACATGTCGTTGCCGCTGTCGGCCTTGTACTTGGGCTGGAAGTCCATGTCGGCGAAGACATGGATGTGCGGCTCGCTCGAGTGCGAGTTGCGCGCCTTCGCGGCGATCGCGAACGGGATCAGCGCGAACGCCGTGCTCGCCACGATGAAGGCCGCGATCCACTTCGGCATGACCCGGTTCGCCGGGTCGGGATCGAGGTGAACGTTCTCGACGCCGATCGCGCCGGCGTCGCTGAGGAGCTGCGTGGTCGCGACCGCATCGAAGCGGCGGTCGCGGGCCTCGATGCCGAGCAGGAAGGCGTCATCGGTGACGTGGCCGAACCGCTCGCTGCGGAAGAACGGGTGCCAGACCTGCGGCAGCTTGTTCAGGATCCACATCCCGAAGAAGGTCGCGAAGACCGACAGCAAGATCGTGGTCTCGAACGCGACCGGGATGTTCGCGGGGATCGACCACGTCGGCTTGCCCGCGATGTTCCACGGCCAGTTGTACGCGTTCATCCACCACTGCAGGAACACGCCGCCGATCAGGCCGGTGAAGCCGCCGGCGAACACGATGAGCGGCAGGATCGTGCGCTTGATGCCCATCGCCTCGTCGATGCCGTGCACCGGGAACGGGCTGAAGCAATCGAAGTCGGTGTAGCCCGCGTCGCGGACCTTGCGAGCCGCTTCGATGAGATCGCCCGGGGTGTCGTACTCCGCGAGGACGCCATAGAGCGCGCCTTCGCGGCGGCGGGGTTCCCGATCGGGCGGGGTCGTGTGGGTGTCGTGTGTGGTCGACATGGCTAGTGGTGCCCCCCCTTGGACTGACCGTGACCGCCCGCGTGAGCCTCGGGCATCGCGCCCTTGACCTCGGACATCGCGATCACCGGGACGTACCTGAAGAACAGCAGGAACAGGGTGAAGAACAGGCCGAGCGTTCCGACGAACAGCCCGACATCCCAGATCGTCGGGGTGAAGTACGACCAGCTCGACGGCAGGAACGAGCGCGCGAGCGACGTCGCGATGATGACGAAGCGCTCGAACCACATGCCGATGTTCACGAAGATGCAGAGGATGAACACCAGGATGACGTTCTGGCGGACCTTCTTGAACCAGAACAGCTGCGGGATGAGCACGTTGCAGCTCACCATCGCGAAGTACGCCCACCAGAACGGGCCGAACGCGCGGTTCACGAAGGCAAACTTCTCGTAGAGGTTGCCGGAGTACCAGGCGATGAAGAGCTCGATCGCGTAGGCGAGGCCGACCATCATGCCGGTCGCGAGGAGGATCTTGCACATCGACTCGATGTGAGACTCCTTGATGATGTGCTTGAGGTTGAACAGATGCCGCAGCGGCAGCATCAGCGTCAGCACCATCGCGAAGCCGGAGAAGATCGCGCCGGCGACGAAGTACGGCGGGAAGATCGTCGTGTGCCAGCCGGGGAGCTGCGACGTCGCGAAGTCGAACGAGACGACCGAGTGCACGGAGAACACGAGCGGCGTCGCGAGGCCCGCGAGGATCAAGTACGCGCGCTCGTAGCGGTGCCAGTTACGAGCCGAGCCGCGCCAGCCGAGCGACAGCACGCCGTAGATGATCGCCTTGAGCTTCTCGCCGCGCGCCGCGCAGCGATCGCGGAAGGTGGCGAGGTCGGGGACGAGGCCCATGTACCAGAACAGGATCGAGGTGGTCGCGTACGTCGAGACGGCGAACACGTCCCACATCAGCGGGCTGCGGAACTGCGGCCACATCCCCATGTCGTTCGGGTGCGGCAGCATCCACCACGCGAACCAGGGACGGCCGGTGTGGAGCAGCGGGAACAGGCCGGCGCACATGACGGCGAAGATCGTCATCGCCTCGGCCGCGCGGTTGATGCTGACGCGCCAGGTCTGGCGGGTCAGGTAGAGGACGGCGGAGATCAGCGTGCCGGCGTGGCCGATGCCGATCCACCAGACGAAGTTCGTGATGTCCCACGCCCAGCCGACGGTGTTGGAGTTACCCCAGACGCCGATGCCGTTCGCGAGCAGGACGTAGATGCTGAGGCCGCCGATGGCGAGCAGCACGAGCGAGATGCCGAGGGCGACGAGCCACGCCTTGTGAGGGCGCGGCGCTTCGGCGACCCACGCGACGTCGCGCGTGATGGCGCGGAACGCCTCGCGCGCCTTGCCGGGTTCGTTGATGGAGGCGGGTTCGGTGGTGGCCATGACTCAGTGCCCCCCGCCCTGCGGCGCCGCAGCGCCGGGGCCCGGGTGCGTGCCCTGGTGGTTGTCCGGTGCGGTCATCGTGGGGAGCTTCGGGTTGGGGTTGCGGACCCGCGCGAGGAAGCGATTGCGCGGCTTGGTGTAGAGCTCGGGCAGCAGCGCATAGCTGCGGCGATCCTCGTGGAGGCGCGCGACGCGGCTCGTCTTGTCCGCGAGATCGCCGAACATGATCGCCTCGGTCGGGCACGCCTGCTGGCAGGCCGTCATGATCTCGCCGTCCGGCATGGGAGCGTCGATCGCGCCGGCGCGCTGGCCGCTACGGATCTGCGCACGGGCATGGATCTTCGCGTTCTGGATGCGCTGCACGCAGAACGTGCACTTCTCCATCACGCCGCGGCTGCGGACGGTGACCTCCGGGTTGAACAGCAGCCGGCGGACCTTGTTCCGGGTCTCGCGCCACTCCTTGTTCCAGTCGAGGAAGTTGAAGCGGCGGACCTTGTAGGGGCAGTTGTTCGCGCAGTACCGCGTGCCGATGCAGCGGTTGTAGGCCATGTCGTTGAGGCCTTCGTCGGAGTGCACCGTCGCGCCGACCGGGCACACCGTCTCGCACGGCGCCATCTCGCACTGCTGGCAGGCGACCGGCTGGTGGACGATCACGGGGTCCTGCTTCGAGCCGCTGAAGTAGCGATCGATGCGGATCCAGTGCATCTCGCGGTTGTTGAGGACCTCCTTGCGGCCGACGACCGGGACGTTGTTCTCGGCCTGGCAGGCGACCATGCACGAGTTGCAGCCGGTGCACGTGTTGAGATCGATCGCCATGCCCCAGCGGTGGCCGGCGTACTCCTGCTCGCGGAACAGCGAGAGGTGGCGCTTCGGACCATCGGTGTCGACGTTCCGATCGTCCCAGTAGATCTCGGGACCACCTTCGGCCTTCCAGCTCTTGTCGTTGACGAGCTCGGCGTTCGTGGTCTCGCGGACCAGCTCGGGGAGGCGCTCGGCGATGCCTTCCTGGGTAACCTTCGGGATCAGGCCGGTGCGGATGTCCCAGTGCTCCTGGACGCTTGCGAGCTCGTACGTGTCCCCGGTGCCGGTGACGGTCGCCTTGGTCGCGTAGTCGAAGCCGGCGGTCGTCCGCAGCTTGTAGGTGTTCCAGCCGACGCGGTTCGCGGTGCCCTTGCCGCCGACGCGCCCGGCCGCCGTGCGACCGCCACCGAGCACGACGCCGACGGAGAACCGCGCCTGGCCCGGCATCGTGTAGCAGGGCAGCGTGAGCTCGCGCCCGTCGACGCGAATCTTGATCATCATGTCGTTCGCGAGGCCGAGCGCCTCGGCGGTCTCGGGACCGACGAGCGCGTAGTTGTCCCAGGTGACCTTCGTGAGGAAGTCCGGGGTCTCCTGCAGCCACGCGTTGTTCGCGAACCGACCGTCGTAGGTGAACGACGAGAAGTGGAACGTGACCTCGACCTCGCCATTCGGGCGCACGCTGCCGGCGCTCTGGCCGGGCGTCAGCGCCGGGATGGCGAAGTTGCCGGGCGTGACCTGCGCGACGGGCAGCGCCGAGTTCGGGACGAACCCGTCGTGCACGACCTGGCGCCAGTTGGCGCCGACGCCGAGCTCGTCGTGCGCGGTGTGGAGCAGCGCCTCGCCGGTCTGCTCGGAGCCGAGCAGCAGCGACAGCAGCTCCGCCGGCGCGAGGCCGCCGTAGAGCGGCGCCATCAGCGGCTGCGCGACGGTGATCGTGCCGTCCCACGTGCGGGTGTCGCCCCACATCTCGAGGAAGTGGGCGCGCGGCACGTGCCACGACGCCTGCTGACCGGTCTCGTTGACGTACTCGTGGAGGTGGACCGAGACCGGGACCTGCGCGAGCGCGGCCGCGAAGTCGAGGTCCGCGGGCGCGTCGTACACCGGGTTGCCGCCGAGGATGAACAGCGAGCCAACGCGGCCCGGCTGCTTCATGTCGGTGACGAGCGCGGTCAGCGAGTCCTTGTGGCTTGGGCGATCCGGCTCGGCATCCTCGACGTAGTCGAGGGTCGCCCCGGGCGCGCCGATCGCGTGGTTGATCCGCGCGACGAGCGCGTGGACCTCGGGCGCCTGGCGGCGGCCGGCGATGACGACGGCGCGGCCCCGGTTCTGCTGCAGCTCCTCGACGAGGACCTGGATGAACTGGGCGACCTTCTTCTCCTTGAGGACCTCGGAGGGCGGGGTACCTGCGCCGCCGCCGAGCGCGGCGTCGAGCGCCATCGCGAACGGCAGGCCGTGCTCCGACCGCAGCCCGAGCCGGTGATCGGCCATCGCGCCGGTGTTGGTGAACGTGCTCTCGATCGACCACAGCCGGTTCATCTTGCCGATGCCCAGCGTGCCGTTGAGCTTGCGCGAGCGCGCGTAGTCACGGTTGTAGCGGAGCGCGGCGGGGTGCTCGACGAACAGGTCGCAGTCGATGGTGACGATCGTCTCCGCGCGGTCGAGCCGGGCGAGCGGCCGCACCGAGCGCCCGAACGCGAGCTTCGTACCCATGCGCTCGTTGTCCCAGGACAGCGGCTCGTACTCGTGCCACTGCAGGCCCGGATACTTCGCGAGCAGCTTGCGCTTGAGCGACGCGACGGTCGGTGACGACGTCGCCTCGCTGAGGATGCGCGCCTTGGCCATGCCCTCGCGGAGCGCGGGGAGCGCGGCGCGGAAGCCATCGAACGAGCCGCCGCGTTGCCCCCCGCTGCCACCCTGCGTCGGGCTCTGCGAGCGGTCGGGGTCGTACATGTTGAGGACCGCCGCCTGCGCGAAGGTCGAGGACCCGGCGTGACGCTCGGTACCGGTGACGATGCCGCCGGACGCGAACGGGTGGTCGGGGTTGCCGTCGAGCTTGACCGGGCGACCCTCGTAGGCCGTCGCGATCAGCGCGTGCCCGGCGCCGCCGAGCTCGAACGCCGTGGCGTACTGCTGCGCGAGCCCGGGGATCTGATCCTCGGGGCGGCGCGCGAGCGGAACGATCTCTTCCTTCTCGTAGCGGCAGGCGCCGACGCCGGCGAGCGCCATCGAGGCGCCCATCAGCTGGAAGAAGTTACGGCGCGACAGCGGGTCGGAGACGTCAGCGGCCGGCGGGAACTCGTTGTTCCCGCGGTCGGTCTGCAGGGTCGCCGTGCCGTCGAGCTCGCGCAGGGACTTCCAGTAGCCGAACTCGGAGGTCGCCGGCACGATGCCGTCGATCTCGTCGGTCGGGTGCGGGGCGTACGCAGCCTCGTAGTTGTCGCCGTGGGCGTGCTCGTGGTCGGCGTGATCGTGGTCGGCGTGATCGCCGTGCGCGTGCGCGTGCTCGGCCGGGGCCGTGTGCTCGGGGTGCGCGGGCACGCCGTGCTCTGGTTCTTTGGCGGACATCGTCGGCTCCTCAGCGATGACAGGTCGAGCAGTTGGTGGGCGGCCGCACGTTGTTGGCCTTCATCACGGCCGCGCCTTCGCCCGGCTGCGGCTTGTAGCCCATCTTCGTGACGTTCTCGGCGAGGCGGAGGTGCGGCGTCGGGTTGCGGTGGCAGTCGAGGCACCACGACATCGTCAGGGACTCGGCCTGGTAGACCTTGACCATCTGATCGACGCGGCCGTGGCACGACTCGCAGCCGACCGCGGCGTTCACGTGCGCCTCGTGGTTGAAGTAGACGTAGTCCGGCAGGTCGGTGACCCGGATCCACCGCACCGGCTCGTCGCCCGCGTACGCGGTGCGGATCGGCAGCAGGAACTCGGAGTCCTTCTTCACGGTCGCGTGGCAGTTCATGCACGTCGCGGCCGGCGGGATCGCCGCTTCACCGGCGCGCTCGACGGTGTTGTGGCAGTACCGGCAGTCCATGCCGAGCTCACCCGCGTGCAGCGCGTGGCTGTACGGGACTGGCTGCTCCGGCTGGTAGCCGATGCGGATCGACTCCGGCGTCACGCCGTAAGCCACGAGCGCCACCAGGTACACCGGGGCGCCGAGGACCAGGAGGTTGATCCACTTCTTGAGTGTCTCGGTCCATTCGGGAAATGTGAAACGCGGCATGGAGGTTCCTGCGTTGGCTACGCGGTCTAGGTGCTCGCAAAGCGCGTCGGTTTGATTCGCGGGCATCGCGATCGCGCGCGACTCTTGCACCACAACCCGACACCATTTCGCAAGGTTGCGAGCGTGGTCTTTGGAGCGGCGTCTCGTCGCAGCTCGCACGTGGGCGGATGCATGTGCTGCGGGTTATGGCAGTTCTCGACGGCGACCCTGCTGCGGCAAGAGTTCGCAGCGGTCGCCCCCGTTCATTGCGACATTCGGTCGCAGGACGGGATCGTCGCGCGCTACTCCACCGCGAACATCGCCGAGACCAGCACGTCGTTCGCGCCGTCCGGGGCGATGACGACCTGCTCGAGGTCGTACCAGCCACCCGTCGGTCCCAGGTCGATCGAGTCGAGCTGGCGGCCGGTCGTCGCGTCATAAGAGACGATGCCGTAGCGGTGCGTGCGGCGATCGACCCACGCGTCGATCACCGTGGCGGGCGTGACGGTGGGGTTGCCGATCGAGCTGGAGGGCACGGCCCACCGCACCGAGCCGCGACGATCGACCGCGACCAGGTCGCCGCGCGTCTTGAGGTGGAGGTCGCCGCCGCGCGACCGCGCGACCGTCTGGAGGTGCTGGCCGACGAGCGGCGTGGTGCCGACCGTGTGGCCGGTGCGGGCGTCGATGACGTCGAGGGTGCCGGCCCGCTCGATCGCGAGCAGGTCGTCGACCAGCTCGGCCGCGGCCAGCGAGTCGACGGTGCGGCGCCACGCCAGGGCCCCCGTGTGGTGGTCGACCGCGACGACCGTGTCGGCGTGGCCGCCGGTGTGCTGCGCAAACCCGACGACGACGTGGGCGCCGACGGTGGCGACCCACGACAGGCCGGCGCGCCCGCCGAGGGTGTGCCGCGTCGTCCCACCCGGCGTCGTCACCCGGATCGCGCCGGCCTCGAGCTCGACCGACGCGGGCAGCCGGGCCACCCGCGGCTCGTGGAGCGGGCTCGCGAGCGTGCTGCTCGTCGTCACCGTCCGCGCGCTGCGTTCGAGCCGAAACCCGTGCGCTTGCGCGGGCTCCGGCAGGGCGACGACGGCAAGGGCGAGCGTGACGAGCCAGCGGCGCATCTCCGTCCCGTAACCACGTTCGGTGGCGCTGGCAACGCCTCGCCGCGAGCGGGCTTCAGGCACGACGAGACCGAACCTCCGGTGCGAGGTGTGTGTCACCCTGTCCCCGCCGTGCTGACGATCCTCGTGATCGCCCTCATCGTCGGGCTGCTCCTGATGGCGGTCGCGGCGGGCCTCTCGCGCCGGTCCGTGGGCCCGATCGCCGCGGGCACGCTCGAGGGGATCTCGCCGCTCCCCGGTCAGGTCGAGCGCGGGCCGCCCCTCCCCGTCGTCCTCGTGCACGGGCTGTTCGGCTTCGATCGGATCGGCGTGCCCGGCGCGCGCTTCGATTACTTCCGCGGGATCGCCAAGCACCTCCAGACGCTCGGCTGCCACGCGCATGCGGTCCGGCTGGCACCGTACGCCTCGGTGCCCGATCGCGCGAAGCAGCTGGTCGCCGCGATCGAGGCGCTGCCGCACGAGCGCATCGATCTGATCGCGCACAGCCTCGGCGGCCTCGATGCCCGCTACGCCCTCGCCCACCTCGGGCTCGCCTCGCGCGTCCGCTCGCTCGTCACGATCGGGACGCCGCATCGCGGCTCACCGATCGCCGACCTCGTGCTCCGCGGGCCGATCGGCTGGGCGCACAAGCTGCTGCGCGCGGTGGGCCTGCCGGTCGAGGCCGTCGAGTGGCTGTCGATCTCTGCTGTCGAGCGCTTCAACCGCGAGGTGCCCGATGTCCCCGGCGTCCGCTACGCGTGCGTGGTCGGCGGCCTGCACCGCGCGAATTCGGTGATCCCGCTGCCGCTGGTGGCGGCGCACGCGTACCTGCGCCGGGTCGCCGGCACGAACGACGGGATCGTGCCGGTGGCGTCGCAGTACTGGGGCGAGACGCTCGCGGAGATCGAGGCCGATCACTTCGCGCAGATCGGCTGGCGCTTCGCCGTGCGTCACTCGTTCGATGCGCTCGGGCTGTACGCGTTCATCGTCGCGCGCCTCGGCGATGTGCCCGGAGTCGATGGCGAGCGGCTCGTCGCCGATGCGGGGACGAGTCAGGTCGCCTGACGGTCGTCGGCGCATTCACCGAGCGGGCTCTCGCGCGCACTCCGCGTGACGACGGAGCGCGGCGGCCTCGGCGAGCGCGTCCGCCGGCCCTGTGGCAGGGTCCGGACATGCGGACCAAGCTGGTGGCCGTTGGTCTTCTCCTGCTGCTCGTGGCTGCCGCGTGCAAGCCCGGTGGCGTGCAGCAAGCGCACGAGCTCTGCGCGAAGGCGGCGGCGATGTACGAGCAGTGCGAGAGCCGCGATGGGCTCGCGCCCTTGACCTGGGATCTCGTGCTCGATCGCTGGCGCAGCCTGTGCCGCGCGGCGATCACGGGCGAGACGAAGCAGCTGCTCCCCGACGCCCTCGGGATGTGGACCGAGATGCCCGACGACGTGAAGGCCGGGCTCCGCGTCCAGGCCGAGTGCGCGGCCGCGACCACGACGTGCGCGCAGTACCGAGCCTGCGAGCTGTAGAGCATCCGCTGCTCGTCCGCGCGAGGGCTGCCGACATCGAGGATCAAGGACCGCCGGGACGGCGCTCGGGCGCCGGTGGCGGGTGATCGAACGTGGTGTCGTCGGCGGTGATCCGCAGCGTCACCGGGAGCTCCGGGTCGCCGGCGAACAGCGCGCGCGCCGTCGCGAACTGCGCGTGGACACCCGCGAGGACCGCGGTGCGCTCGGGATCGGGACGCCGGGTGAAGCCGTCGGGTGCCTGGAGCTCGAGCACGAGCGCGTCGGCGTCGTTCGTGGAGTTGCGCAGGATCATCCCGCTCGCGGCCTGCACCTGCACGACGAGGTCATAGCGCTGCTGC
This sequence comes from Myxococcota bacterium, assembly GCA_030857245.1. GTDB lineage: Bacteria > Myxococcota_A > Polyangia > Haliangiales > Haliangiaceae > JABFXX01. Next base: position 5,871 of record JALZOI010000076.1, on the reverse strand, counting down.
ACCTTCGCTTCCTCGCCGGCATCGCGCACCGCGAGCGGCGCGCGCCCGCTGTAGACCTCGAACAGCGGCGCCTCGTCGTCCTCCACGAGCTCGAAGGTCTTCGAGAACGTGCGTTGCTGCTGCGGTCCGAGCTCGCCCACGGGGATCACCGCCTTGAACGCGGCGTTGCTGCAGCGGACGCGGACGTCCTGCAGCGGCTGCGCCGTCAGGTTGACGAGCGTGCCGGCGCACGTGAGCTGCGTCGCGCCGTGCGACCGGTTGTCGAGGTCGCGGATCTCGACGTCGTCGTCGGCGGGATCGCTGAAGAACACGTCGGCGAAGCCCACGAGGGTCCGGTCGCGCAGCCGCGAGCGGCGCCAGCGCTGGACGGCGGTGCGGCCGTCCTTGAAGTAGAGGAACGTGCGGACCTCGCGGTCCTGCAGCAGCGACGTCACCTTCGCGTGGATGTCGCGCACGCGCGCGCGCTGCGCCGCGACGTCGGTGCCTCCGGCCTCGGGCAGCTCGGCGTACAGCGTGGTCGGCGCGCCGGCCTCCTCGAAGACCTGCCACGGGACTTCGGGGAGCGCCTCGGCGAGCGCGCGGAAGAACCGGAGCTGCTGCTTGCGGAAGCGCGCCGGCAGCTGGCGGCTCGGCAGCTTGACCTCGCCGGTCGCCGGCAGGCTGCAGACGTCTGCCTCCGAGCCGACCTCCCAGAGGTCGCCGAGCACGTGGTTCGAGTTGTGGCCCACGAGCGCCCACAGCGTGTCGCCGAGCTGCGTCGTGCTGAAGATCGCCGTGCCCCCGACGAGCGTCGGCAGCGGCGTCGCCGCGCCTCCCTGCAGCAAGAACGCGCGCGACGGGCCGACGTCGGTCGGCGTCCGCGCGATCACGGAACCGGGCTGGTAGATCAGCCGCCAGGCGGCCGCATCCTCGATCACCGTGCGCTCGACGCCGGTGGCATGCGCGCGGACGCGAACGGTGGAGTCCTCGACCCGCCAGCTGTCGGCGCCTTGCGGCGTCAGCCCGAGCGGCAGCGCGAGCGGCTCGCGCGCGGCGGTGCGGAGGTCGACCATCATCGCCGCGCCGTGGTGCCGCGCGAACACCTTGCCGCCGGCGACGCTGATCAGCTCCTCGGCGTGGACGAGCAGGGTGGGTCGGGGCTCGTCGAGATCGAGCGTGTAGATCGCGGGATCCCCATCACCGCTCGCGAGGACGGCGAGCGTGTGGTCGTCGATCTGCTCGACATCGGAGACCGTCAAGAACGCCGGCAGCAGGGACTGGACGCGCCCACCACGCTCGACCATGGCGAGCCGGAACATCGTGCCGTCGGCGTACGGGATCACGACGCGCTCGCCGAGCACGTGGAGCGGCGGCACGACGTCATCGAGCAGGACCTCGAGCTTGCGCGTGCCGAGGTCATAGCGGACGAGGCGATCGGACATCGCCAGCTCGCCCTCGAAGTCGCGGACGTGGACGCGCTCCAGCCAGTACAGCCCCTTGCCCGCGGGATCCGCGCGCAGCGAGCGGCGCTGCGTCCCCGGCAGCGCGAGGCAGCTCGGGGCGAGCGCCGTCTCCGAAGCCGCCGGCTCGCGCGCCTTGCACCCAGCCCCGCTGCTCGCGATCGCCGCGAGCATCACCATCCCGCCGCTGCCGATCCACGTCCGTGCTGCCATCGGCCGAGCTGTAGCAGGGCCCGGGCAGCCGTGGGCCGCCGCGGGCTACTCGCTGACCGGCGCGGCGTTCTTCGGCGGGATCTTGCGGTGCGATCGGATGGTGCCCGCGAGCACGGTGATCGGCACCGGCGGCGTCAGCTCGTAGAGGAACCCGCGGGTGTCGACCTTGGCGAGGAACGTCCCCTTGTGCTTGACGGTGCGGCGGTAGGTCAGCGCTTGCTGGCCCTTCGCGACGTGCTCGCGATGCCGGAGCAGGAAGTCGGCGAGCCGGACCGCGAGCTGGTTGTAGAGCCGGTGACAGCCGTGGCTCGTGCCGTTGACGATCGACGTCACGCTCGACGAGCCGTGGCTGCCGATCCCGTTGTCCCAGTACTTCGCGGTGCCATCCTTCTGCTTGACGACGTTGTCGTGGACGAGCAGCACCATGCCGTACGCGGCACGCGGGCCCGGGCCCATGATCGACTTCTTGAGCTCCCACGTCCCGTCGTAGAGGTTCGTGACCAGATCCTTGTCGGGCGTGGACTTCGGCGGCAGCCAGGTTGGCGCCGCGTAGAGCTCGCGCCACACCCGCGGACCGACGTCCGACTCCTTCCAGCGCTGATGGACCCAGCCGCTCGCGTTCTTGACGTCGGACCAGCCGCCGATCGTCGTCGGCCAGCGCACGAGCGGGCGCTTGGTCCCGTTGTCGTCGACGTAGACGACGAGCGTCGGCCGCTTCTGGATCTTGCGCTTGATCGGCGTCGCGTCGTACCAGACGTCGCCGCGATCGAGCTCGGCCGAGAGCGCCATGTGCGGACCGTGGTAGGCGGGCGGCGCGGGCAGCGCGAGGGCGACGCGCACGCCCGCGCCGTGGCGCGTGAGGAACGCGGCGACCTGCTCGGCGCTCGTCCAGCCGAGGTGCTTGGCGGCGGCCTCGGTCGCCACCGAGACGAGATCGGGCGCGCCGTCCGGCATCGGCTCCGAGCGCCCGCGGGCCGCGCGCATCGCCTCGGGATCGAGCAAGCGCTCGAGGATCGGCTGCGGCCCGTCGAGCGCGGTGCCGTCCTCGATGAGCCCGGTCGCATCGACGACGCGCTCGCGCAGGATGCGGAGCGCCAGCCGGAAGTCGAGCTCGCGGCTGTCGATGACCATCGCCGCGCGGGTCTCCGGATCGAGCCGCTCGTTCGGCATCAGGAAGTTGCGGCGCTGGAACAGCTCGACCGCGTTGCTCGTCCGCCACGTCATCGTGCCGTCGGCCTCCTTCTCGGGCAGGAAGCCCTCGCACACCAGCTTGCGCTGCGCGGCGACGATGCCGGCGTGCTGAGCTCCGAGCATGCGCCACTTCTCGACCTTCGGTGCGAGCGCCGGGATCGCGGCGAGCGCGGCGATGTCGGGGAGCTTGCGTCGGACCCGCTCCTGTTCGAGCTGCTTGTCGAGGAAGCGGCGGCGCCGGGTGTTGAGCTCGACGAGCGGCCCATGATCCTGCGCGTACGGCTTCGCGAGCAGCGCGATCGGCGCGGCGTCGATCGTGCCGTGGCAGGTGTGACGCGCGGCATCGGCGAGCCGCTCGCGGACGATCGAGAGCGACGGCACGACCCCGTAGAGCTCGCCGAGCGCGTCGGCGCCCTCGATGGGCTTGCCCTGCGCATCGTGCTCCGCCGCGAGCTCGAGATACGTGTCGCGATAGGCGGGCGCGGTGCCGTCAGGTCCTGGCGCGAACAGCCGCGGCGTCCACGCGTCGCCGAGCTCGACGAGGGTGAGTCGCTGGGCCTGCGCTTCGTCGGGGCAGACCATCCCCTGCTCGACGCCCCCCTCGATCCGCAGCGCAGCACCCGGACAGGTCGTCTGCATCGTCGACTCGGGCACGACGGTGCGACGCTCCGAGCTCGCTTGTGCGATCGGTGGCGAGTGTGTCGTGGCTGTCCGCGGCTCGGACGTCCCGCATCCGAGGCCCACGATGGCGAACGGCAGCCATCTCATCCGATCAGGATGCCCGCACGACCGCGAATAGCGAACACATCTCACGCACCATCGACGCGGCGCTGGTGAGCCGATCCGCACGGCGGTCGCGCGCGTTGCGCCGACGTGGCGTGACGGGCACGTCACTTGCTGCATGACCAGGCATGACGGCTCAGCAGTTCTCGCTGATCACACTGCTCGTCGGTGCGGCTGCGTGTGGTCGCGAAGCATCGAGCGAGACGGCGAGTACGAGCGAGACCGACGACGAGCTGCGAGCACCGGTCGCGCCGCCGTGTGCGGGATGCACGGTCGACCTCCCGCCAGGCACGCGTGCCGTCCCGCTGCTCGTCGTGCTCCACGGCAACCACGAGAGCGCGGCGGCGGCCGCGAAGCGCTGGCGCGGCGCGGCGCTCGCGAAAGGCTGGGGCGTCCTCGCGCTCCGGTGCCCGCGTGCGAAGGGCTGCGATGACGAGGGTCGGTGGTATCGGTGGCGCGGCGAGCCCGACTGGGTGGTCGCGCAGATCCAGGAGCTCGCCGCGCAGCGTCCCATCGACGAGTCGCGGCTCTATCTCGCGGGCTGGTCAGGCGGCGCGACGTACATCGGTCAGCAGGCGCCGCACTGGTACCGCACGTTCGCGGCGGTGGTGTTCCACGGCGGTGGGCAGCCGCCCGCCGGGCGGCGGTGCCCCGCACGCGAGCTCCCCGCCTACTTCCTGGTCGGCGACGCCAACCCGGCGCACCCGGCGGCGCGCCGACTCCGCGACTACTGGCAGGCCTGCGGGCAAGAACATGTCTGGGATCTGCTCCCGGGCGCGAACCACGCAAAGGAGGACGCGGCGCTCGATGATGCGAAGGCGGCCGAGATCCTCGAGTGGCTCGACCGGCGTGCGCGCAAGGCGTCGCCCGGCGATCGCATCTCCGCGCGTTGAAGCGCCCCCCGGAAGCCCGCAGTGCACGAGCGCACGGAGAGAACGGGCGCCTCATCGACGGTGGTGCCGGCGACCAGCCACCCATCGCGTCCACGACCGTGCGCCTGCGCCCGCGAGCGTGGCCGCCTGCTTGCATTCGCCACCAGCCATATGCGCTGGGACCGAAACTACCGAAGCCCGAATCTGGACGATCGTCGCTCTGCGAGCGGCGGCAGGCGCGGCCTCGGCGGAGGGTTGCCGCTCGGCGGCATCCTCATGGTGGCGAGCCGCTTCGGCTGGAAGGGCATCGTCGTCGGCCTGCTGCTCGTCGGGTTCATGACCTACGGCGGCCTGTGCAGCGGCGGGGGTGCGGGCCTGTCCTCGTGCCTCGGCGGCGGCGCGCCGACCTCGCAGCAGCAGCCGCGCGCGCCGGCCGAGCAGCCGGGCGCGACGTCGTCGTCGGCGCAGCCCGACGAGCTCGCGAACTTCGTCGGCTATGTGCTCGATGACGTCCAGAAGGCGTTCCGCGAGCAGGTCCCGGGCTACGAGACCACGCGGCTCGTGCTGTTCCGTGGGCAGGTCGGCTCGGCGTGCGGTAGCGCCTCCGCCGCGGTCGGGCCGTTCTACTGCCCGGTCGACAAGCAGGTCTACATCGACCTCACGTTCTACGACGACCTCCGCCGCCGGTTCGGCGCACCGGGCGACTTCGCCCAGGCGTACGTGATCGCGCACGAGGTCGGTCACCACCTGCAGAACATCAACGGCCTGCTCGGCCGCGGTGAAGTCCATCAGATCGAGACCGAGCTGCAGGCGGACTGCCTCGCCGGTGCGTGGGCGAAGGATGCGCAGCGCCGCGACCTCCTCGAGGTCGGCGACATCGACGAGGCGCTGACGGCCGCCGCGGCGATCGGCGATGACACGATCCAGCGCAAGACGCAGGGTCGCGTGCAGCCGGAGACCTGGACCCACGGCTCGGCCGCGCAGCGGTCGGCGGCGTTCAAGAAGGGTCTGCAGGGCGGCGTTGCCGCGTGCGGCCTGCGCACGCGCTGAGCGCGATCCGCGACGATCGTCCTGCGGCAAAGGTCCTCTCTGCGGAGGACGTACGCGTTTCGGCGAGGTCCTATGGCGCCGCCGGCGACGTCGGGCCGAGCATCCGATCACCCGACACGACGCGGATGAAGCCGACGCTGCCACCGCCACCGCCGCCGCCGCCGTTCTGCGGCGCCGGACCAGGCGCCCCGGCCGGTGCGTCGCGATGACCACCCGCGGCGCCGTCGCTGCCGGTCACGGATCCGGTCGCACCACCGGGCGCGCGGATCACGTCGAGCAGCCCCGTCGTCCCGGTACGCCCCGCCGCGCCACCGCCCGAGCCC
>JALZOI010000547.1 GCA_030857245.1 Myxococcota bacterium | reverse complement strand
GCGCGCCCCCGCGCAACGGGGCCGGCACGAGCGAGATAAAGTGAGCAGACCGCCCGCGCGACGCAGACCGCCCGAGTCAACGCACGAGCGAGGGCCGGCCCCGGAGCGCGGGAGGCAGCCGCGCGTCACGGCGCGAGCACAGCGCTCGCGCTCTACGTCTACGACTCGCGCTCGCGCTCGCCCTCGCGCCTACTGACAGTTCGAGGCGCGCCAGCTGTCGTTCGCGTAATCGACGAACGTCGCGCTGAACGCCGCGCCCGGCTGCGGCCGGACCTCGCCACCATTGACGACGAGGTAGTACTCCAGCGCGACCTGCACGTACCCACCCGGCACCGGCGTCGGCGCGACCTCGGGGCAGTGGTAGCTGCGGAGCGGGTCGTGCTCGCGCCAGTTGAGCGCATAGCGAGCGTTATTGCCGACGCGGCGATCGAAGCCGACGTAGCGCGACTGCCACGCGGTCTGGCCGACGTAGCGCCACTTCATGGTGACGTCGAGCTTCTGCCAGAGCTCCGGGTCGTCGCGATCGGTCATGCCCGGCTCGTAGACCTGGAAGCAGAGATTCGAGATCGCCGCGCGCTGCCGGGCCCAGGTATCGAACTGGACGCCCTGCGACGCGCTCGCGCCGCCCTCACACGGATCGCTCGCGCCGCGCGTGATCAGGCTCTGCACGAGTCCGATCCACTGCGGCGGGCGCGCCATGTCGAAGCGATAGTTCGCGCCCTCGTTGGAGTCCCACGCCTGGCAGCCGCTCGCGCTGGTGTTCTCGAACCACAGCTGGACCGAGCGCGCGCTCGGCGGCACGGCGATCGTCGCGGCGGCATCGCGCACGCTCACCGTCTGATACTCCAGGCCGGGCTCGAACCGGACGTGCGCGGTCATCTCCCAGAGCGGGAAGCCACCGCGCGAGTGCCGGCACGTCGGGACGCGCGCGGTGTCGTACGCGATCGTCAACTCGCCGCCGGGTGCGAGCACGCCCTCGCGGCGCTCGCTGAAGTCCGCCGCGAATACGAGCTTCGCGCGCTGCGGACCTGCCGCCGGCGCGCACGCGTTCGGCGCCGTGCCGACCGCGAACTCGGGCTTGCTCACGACGTAGTTGTCGAAGTCGTTCGCGTTGCGGTTGTGGTCGAACAGTCGGCCGCCGCCGGCCATGCGGAGGAACGGCGCGACCTGGATGCGCGTGTTCAGGAAGGACGTCGCGCTCATGCCGGGGCCGGGGAGCCCCTCGGAGATCCGCACCGAGTAGCGGGCGAAGCCCGGCGTCGCGCCGCCGGTGAGGGGCGTGCCGACGGCCTCGCGCCAGCTCGGATCCGAGCCCGACTGGTAGAGCACGCGCGGGACGAGCCCCTCGCCGACCGCCTCGGTCGAGATCTCCACGACGCCCTGCCAGACGTACGCGGCGGAGCCTGCGCTCGTCGTCACCGACTCCCACGAGGAGCCGGTCCAGTTGCGATCGAGATCGCGGAGCACGACGTGACAGTTGCGGTCGGCGGCATCGATGCTGCCATCGACACCGACCAGCGGCGCGCCCTCTCCAGGATCGGATTCGGTGGCCGGGTCGACGCAGCCGAGCAGAGCAACCGAGAGCAGCGCGAGGCGAAGCATGTAGGCGTGCCAGACGCAGGCGGCATGCCAGCGAGTCCCTCAACGGGATCGCGGACTTGCGTGCGGATCGCGCGCCGGCTGCTGCGGATCGCAACGCCGCGTGCCCGCCCTGGCTGGCGGACTTGCCGGCGGCGCCCGCCGTCCGCTGCCTCTCGCGTCAGAGCTTGACCAGCACGCGGCCCGAGCGCGCGGGCACGGTGACGGCGATCGTGCCGTTCGCGGCGACCGTGAACGTCCTGGCGTCGCCGCCCGGCATCACGTCGGTCAGCGTCGAGCCCGGCGCAAGCGACGTCTTCAGGCACGCGCCGCCCTCGCCGATCGGTGCACAGGTCTCGCTCTGCTGCTCGCTGGTGTTGAGCACCACGAGCGCGGTCTGCTCCGGCGCGATCCGCTCGAACGCGAAGATCCCCGCGTCGCGACGGGCGCCGGTCAGCGTGGTCGACCACACCGGCGCGACGGTGCCACGGCGGAGCGCGACGTGCTCCTTGCGCATCGCGATCATGCCCTGCACGAGCTGGAACGTCTCGTGATCGGTCGCGAACGGCGCGTAGCCCTGGGCGACGTTGCCGCGGAACATGTCCTCGCGGTTCTTGGGATCGACGCCACCGGCGAACAGCTGCTCGGTGCCGTAGTACACGCACGGGATGCCGTCCCACGTCATCAGGTAGGCCAGCGCGGCGCGCAGGATCGCCGGGTCGGACTTCTCGAACAGGAAGCGCGGCAGATCGTGGTTATCGAGGAAGTTGACCATCACCTGCGACGGCGCGAGCCCGATCCCGCCGGCCTCGGGCGCGGCGTGCGGCACGGTCTGGTACGTCGGGCCGGCGGGATAGCCGTTGGTCGCGCAGAAGGTGTCGCCCGCCGGCGGCGTGCGGCCGGTGCGCGCGTTGAACAGACACTCGAGGTGCTTGGTCGCCCCGCCCTGCGCGAACACCGCGTCGATGCCGCGGTACTTCTGCGAGAAGTAGAACATCGAGTCGAAGCGGCCGAACGAGCCGGCGGCGTCGGTGCCGCCGAACGTGTAGCTGCCGATCAGCTCGTCGTTGCCGTCGAAGCCCTCGCCGAAGAGGAAGAAGTTCTGCTTGCCGAGCGACTTCGCCTTCGCGCGCATGCGGTCGGTGAAATCGCCCCAGAAGCCGCGCACGTTGCGGGCGATCTCCGGGCGATCGATGTGCTTGACGGTATCGACCCGGAAGCCGTCGAAGTCGGCGACCTCGATCCAGTACTCGAACGAGCGGATCAGCGCCTCCTTGGCGTCGGGGTGATCCGTGTTGATGTCCTTGAGGCCGCCCGGGAAGTCGCCGAGCGTCTCCTGCTCGCGGACGAAGTCCTTCGAGTAGTCGTTCTCGCGCCACCACACGTAGACGCGACCCTTGCGGTTGTACCAGCTCGGGTCGTCGAACCATGGCTTGTCGTCGGGCCAGCCGAACCACGACGGCGGACGAGGCGGCGGCGTGCGGTTGACCTCGGGCCAGTCCGTGAAGCGCACGTCGGCGTCGCCGGAGAACCCGAGCGAGGTCCAGCCCTGGATGCCGCGGGGGTCGTAGTCGGGATCCCACTCGATGATGCGCTCGAGGTACCCGCTGCCGTTCTGGCAGTAGATCATCTCGTCCGCGGTGCACGACGCGGGGTTCTGCTGGCAGATCTGCAGGCACGTGTGCGAGAAGCCGCCGCCGAACACGGTGTCGTCGGGCTGCCCGTTGCCGTTGATGTCGTAATAGAAGAGCTGGCCGACGTGGTTCGTGACGACGTCGAGGATCACGAGCATGCCCTTGGCGTGGGCCTTGTCGACGAGCTCGCGGAGCTTCGTGAGATCGCCGAAGTGGGCGTTGGGCCGCAGGAAGTCCTGGGTCCAGTAGCCGTGGTAGCTCGCGAACCCGGCGTCCTCTTCCGTGTTCTTGACGACCGGCGAGATCCACAGCGCGGTCACGCCGAGGGTGTCGAGGTAGTCGAGACGATCGATGACGCCCTGCCAGTCGCCGCCGTGGTAGCGGCCGGGCACGGAGGGATGCACGTTGATGTCGTTGTTCGGATCGCCGTTCTCGAACCGGTCGATCATGATCTGGTAGATGACCTGATCGCGCCAGTCGAGGCCGGCGTTGCTCTGGTGCGGCGAGTTGGCCGGGTGGTCGAGATCCGACGCGCCGCCGCAGGCTGCCACGGCGGCCCCGAGGGCGACGCAGGCCACAGCCGAGGTGACGAGAGCGAGCGTGGCGCGGAGCATGGTGGACATCGGGGAGCACGATCCGTGCCCCACCCTGCCGTCGAGGATCAACATGTTATTGATCACACGGGCTTCTCGGGGGGGCCCCGCGTTGCCGATCGCAACATCGATCGCGACCGGGCGCCGCGAAGGTCGTCGTCGGGCCACGCGGGCGCCGGTGGTCGCGCTACCGGCGCTGGATCGTCAGCGACGCGAGCTCGGGCGGCGCGTCGAGCCACGCATCCATCGCCAGGTCCCCGAGCAGCTGGCGGCGGAGCCACGCCACGTCGAGCCGGCGCGTCACGGTACGCACGAGCTCCGGTGCGGCGGTGCCGGCCGCGCACAGGCCGCAGAACCCGCACGACGGATCGTCGACCCAGTCCATGTGATCGGCGCCCGCCACCGTGATCGCGATCGCCGGGCTGCCCGCGGCCGCGTAGAACTGCAAGAAGTTCTCGGCGGCCGGCGCGCACGGCATGCCGCCCCCGCTGCTGTTCGTGGTCTCGCCGATCACGGCGATGGCCGCGCCCAGCCCGCTCATCTTCTCGGGCGCGACCGACGGATTGTTCGAGTCGACAGGATCCCACGCGACGATGGCGTCGATCCGCGCGTCGAGCGAGGCAGCGAACACGCTGAGCTTGCCACCCAGCGAGTGCCCGAGCGCGGCGATCTGCGTGCCATCGACGCCAAGGCTCGGCTGCGCGATGGCCCAGTCGATCACCTTCGGGTAGTCCGCGGCGATCCGTGCATGATCGAGGAAGAACCCCGACTCGGCGTAGTCGGCGAGCACGACGGTGAAGCCCCACGTGGCGAGGTGGCGCGCATAGCTCGTGTACTGCGCGCGCGGCATCTGGAAGCCCGGCGAGACGATCGCGAGCGGCCGCGGCGTCGCCCCGCCCATCGGCGTGAAGACCGTCGCCGCGAGGCTGCGAGTGGCGCCCGCACCCGGGATCGTGACGGTGGTCGTGGTGACGGCGAGGTCGCCGTCGGTCGCGGGATCGCGCGCATCCCCGGTGGCGTCGCTCGTCGGCGCGGTGCCGTCAGCGGTGGGTTCGGGGCGCGCGTCGGCGAGGGGCGCGGAGTTGCCGCCGCACGCGGCGAGCAGGGACAGCAGCAGCAGTCGGGTCACGGGAATCCTCCTCGATCATGCGGGCCAGCGTGGGTAGCAGGAGCTTGCGGCGGATCAGCACGACGAGCCGCTCCGAGAGCCGGGTGGCCGACGTCGTGAGGCGGCCGACGTCGCCGGCCTTGGCGCGGGTCACGACACCACCGCGGAACAGCTCGAGCTCGACCGCGACCAGCGCCTGCAGGGCCGCGAGGTAGCGCGCGAGGATCTCGAACGGCAGCATCTCGGCGGCGAGCCCGGCCTTGCGAGCGGCGCCGAGCGTGACAAGCAAGGCGAGATCGTCGCCGCGGTAGCGCTGATCGGCACCGGGCCGCGCGAGCCCGGCGGCGGCGAGCCAGTCGAGCTCCTGTGCGGACGCCCCGCGCGCGAGGACCTCGTCGCGGCCGAGGG
>JALZOI010000075.1 GCA_030857245.1 Myxococcota bacterium | reverse complement strand
CCGCTGACCCGCATGCGGCCGCGACGCTGACCGGCACCGCACCCGGCCCCGATCTGTCATCGCTGGTGTCGACCGCGAAGGGCTGGGAGGCCGGCCCGGGCGGCCCGCCGTCCCCGGCGGCGACGATCAACGGCCTCGGTGGCACCACCTCCGGCAGCGGGCTCACCGGCGGCGCCATGCTGGCGAGCGGGTCGACCAAGACCGGCACGCCCGAGGGCCCCCCCGCCGTCGCGAAGGAGTCGTCGTACTTCGACGCCAGCCCGCGGGTCGCCACCGGGCCGCAGGATCTGTTCGATCCGATGGCCTCGTTCGGGCAGGGCATCACGCAGCGCAAGGACAGCAAGCGCGGCATCCTGCTGATCGCGATCGGCGGTGCCGTCGCGGCCGCGATCGCCGTGGTCGCCGTGATCACGATGACGAGCGGCGACGCCAAGCCGACGCCGACCGCGGCGGTCGAGCAGCCCAAGGACGTCGGAGCGCCGCCGGTGACCGCCGGCGATCAGCACACCGGCTTCGATCTCTACGTGACCCCCGCGGGCGTCACCCAGTGGAAGCTCGATGGCGAGGCCCGCACCGATCGCCTGCCGTCGCGGATCCGCGGGATCGCGCCGGGCAGCCACGCCGTGCAGATCGAGCCGCCGCCGGGCTTCCTGAGCGAGACCCAGCAGGTCGTCGTCGAGGCCGGCAAGGCGGGGCGCGTTGACGTCGCGCTGCAGCCGATCCAGGGCATCACCGGCCTGTTCGAGAGCACGCCGCCGGGCGCGACCGTGTCGCTCATCATCGACGGCAAGCGCGAGACGATCGGGCCGTCGCCCGCGAAGGCGCCGCTCGATCCGCGCCAGACGTACCAGGTGCTGTTCGAGAAGCCGGGCTACGTCTCGGTCAACCGGCCCGTCACGTTCAGCGGGGTGATGGAAGAGAAGACGACCGTGAACCTCGAGAAGGCCAGTGCCGTCGCGAGCACGACGACGGACAGCGTCAAGGCCACGACCACGACGACCACGCCGGTCATCGCGAAGGTCGACAAGGTGAAGACTGGCACCGCCGTGAAGACGCCGGGCGAGGTCAAGACGACCGAGGTGAAGACCCCGGAGACCAAGACGCCGGAGGTGAAGCCCCCCGACCTCAAGATCGACGACACCAAGGTCGGCACCGCCGACGCAAAGGTCGACACCAAGGTGAAGGGCACCGGCACGTTGATGCTGGGCTCGAAGCCGTCCTGTGAGATCTATGTCGACGGCGCGCCGACCGGGCTCCACACCCCGCAGCGCGAGCTCAAGCTCTCCGCCGGCAAGCACCGCATCACGCTGATCAACAACGAGTTCGGGATCAAGGAAGTGTTCTCCGTCGACATCAAGCCGGACGACACGACCAAGATGATCAAGGACTACAGCGACCGGCTGCCCAAGTGACACCGACCGCGTAGCCGGCGCGAAGCGCACGGGCGCGCGGTGCGGTCACTCGAGCGGCTCGAGGCGCTCGATCGGCTCGATGAGGACGTCGCGACCACCGACGGCGAGGTCGCCAAGATCGAAGCCGGGCTCGAGCGGTGGCCCGAGCAGGATGTAGAATGTCGCGGGCACGGCGGGGCGCTCGGCCTTCCAGTGCTCCTCGAAGCGCTTGCGGGCGAGCAGCAGCTCGGCGGCGATGTCGTCGTAGCTCTCCGTCGTCAGCTTCGTGAGCTGCTCGACGATGCGCTGCCGGGCCTTGTCGTCCGTGGTGATCATCAGGAGCTCGCGGAGGCCGTTCACGGCGCGCTCGTGCTGGCCGAACTTGGTCTGCAGCGAGGCGGCCGTCATCGCGGCCTCGGCGGGCGCGTTGGGCTTGCGCGCCGCGGACTCGAGCAGCAGCGTGCCTCGCTCGTCCCACGCGCGGCGCTCGGCGGGGTCGGTGGTCTGGAGGTCGACGAGGTAGATCTGGCCGGCGAGGTTCGGGAACTTCCAGTTGTCGGGAAACGCGCGGGCGCCCGCCTCGAGCAGCGCGACCGCGCGCAGGTGGATCGAGCGATCGACGCCGGTGGCCGCCGACGACATCGCGAGCGCCCCGACCTCGTAGATCCGCCGGTACCGAGGATCGAGCGCGGCCACGGCCTCGGCGAGTGCGGCGATGCCGGGTGCGGTGCTGTGCTCGGTGCCGAGGTAGCCGAGCAGGCGGACGAACAGGAGGTCCGCCGCGAGCTCGCGATAGCCGAGCGTCACGATCGGCGCCGCGGCAGGCGAGGGCGCGTACGGCTCGTCGGCGGTCTGCTCGCGCGCCTCGCTCGACGCGGCGTGGCGCGCGAGGCGTGCCCCTCCGATCGAGAGCACGGCGAGCAGCGGTGCGACGATGGCGAGCCTCACCGGTGGAGCTTAGCGGAAGCCGGCGCTGACGCGCGGGTCGGGGCTCCGGAACGAGAAACGCCGCCCGGAGGGCGGCGCAACGTCGAGAGTCGTAGCGGAAGCTTAGTCCGAGTTCGGCGCGGGCTCGGTGAGGCTGACGGCCGGGTTACCGCCCGCCGACGTGCCGTTCATGACGAACGTGATGCTCGCGGCGTCGCAGTCGAGGTTGCCAAGCGCGGTCGCCGAGAAGGTCGAACCCGTGGCGTCCGGGGTGTACGCGTACTGGAACAGGTGGGGCTCGTCGACCTGGAAGTCGAGCGCCGACCAGCCGCCCGACCAGCCCGTGGCATCCACCGGGCACTTCTTGCCGGCGCCCGCGCAGCACGACGTCGCTGGGGTCGTCGTTGCCGCGACCAGCGGGAACTCGGACGACGTGATGTACGCCGTCTTCGCGTTCTTGCCGATCTTGTTCAGCTGCAGCGACGCCTCCGTCTTCTTGGACTTCTTCATGTAGTCCATGAACGCCGGAATCGCGACAGCCGCGAGGATGCCGATGATCGCCACGACGATCATCAGCTCGATGAGAGTAAAACCACGTTGCAGCTTCTTGATCATGTTGACGGGCCCTCCTAAGGCGATCGAGTCCTTACGCAACGGGCATGCCACGGCTCGCAGCCGCCAAACTCGGCGCTGGCGCGGCTTTGCGGCCCGGGCGCCTTTTGAAAGTGCCGCAGAACGTCACTTCGAGGTGCCAATTTCGCGCTCGCGACGCGCGCTTACTTGTCGTCTTCGGTAAGTGCATCGTCATCGCCCTTGTCGATGCCGAGCTTCTCGAGCCGGTAGCGCAGCGATCGGAAGCTGATGCCGAGCAGGACGGCGGCGCGCTTGCGAATCCCGCCGGTTCGCTCGAGCGCGCGCGTGACCCAGCCGCGCTCGTAATCGGTGAGCAGGCGATCGAGATCGACGCCCTCCGCGGGGAACTCGGCGGCCGGCTCGCTGCGCGGCGGCTTGACGTGGGGCAGGTCGCTGAGGCCGAGGATCGAGCTCGAGGACAACGCGACGGCGCGCTCGAGCATGTTCTCGAGCTCGCGGACGTTGCCCGGGAAGTCGTAGCTCTCGAGCTTGCGCATGGCCTCGGTGCTGAGCTGCAGCACCCGGCCGTGCTCGGCACCGAACCGCCGCAGGAAGTGCTCGGCGAGCAGCGGGATGTCCTCGCGGCGATGGCGCAGCGGCGGGATCCAGACCTCGATGACGTTCAGCCGGTAGTAGAGGTCGGCGCGGAACGCACCCCGCGCCACCTCGGCCTCGAGGTCGCGGTTGGTCGCCGCGATCACGCGCGCATCGACCTCGAGTTCCTCGGTGGCGCCGACCGCCTTGACCTTGCGCTCCTGGAGGGCGCGCAGGAGCTTGACCTGCAGCGCCATCGACAGCTCGCCGATCTCGTCGAGGAACAGCGTGCCGCCGTCGGCCTCCTGGAACAGGCCCGTCTTGTCTGAGACCGCGCCGGTGAACGATCCCTTCTTGTGGCCGAACAGCTCCGACTCCATGAGCTCCTCGGGGATCGCGCCGCAGTTGACCGCGACGAACGCATGCTTCGCGCGTGCCCCCTCGGTGTGGAGCGCGCGCGCGACGAGCTCCTTGCCGGTGCCGCTCTCGCCCGTGATCAGCACGCTGGTCCGCGCCGAGTGGATCTTCGTGATCAGCTCGAAGACCTTCTGCATCGCGCGGCTCTTGCCGAGCAGGTTCGCGAGCCGGACCCGGCCGGCGACGCGCTCGCGGAGCGCCAGGTTCTCCTCGACGAGCGCGCGCTTCTCGAGGGCACGCCCGATCACGGCGTTGATCTCGTCGACCTGGAACGGCTTCGTCAGGTAGTCGTAGGCACCCTGCTTCATCGCGGCGATCGCGGTGTCCGCGGTCGCGAACGCGGTGACGAGGATGACCTCGGGATCGATCGCGGCCGGGGTGCCGCCGGGCGCCGCGCTGCAGCGGACCTGGCCGGTCTTGATCTGCTGGAGCAGCGCGAGCCCGTCGTACTTGCCGGGCATGCGGAGATCGGTGATCACGACGTCGAACGGCTGGACGCTCAGCCGCTCGAGCGCGTCCTCGCCGCTCGTCGCCACCGCGATCTTGTGACCGCTCCGGCGCAGGCAGATCGCGAGGAACTCGCGCATCGACTGCTCGTCGTCGACGACCAGGATCTCGGCCACGGCGTGCACTATTGCATGCGCGGCTAGTATGATGGGGTCTCTGCGACGGTGGCTCGCTCAGATCGCGTGGGACCGGGGGGGCCTGATCGGCCTGCTCACGCTCGTGCTCTATGTCTGGATCGCGCCGGGCCACATCGTGGACGGCGACAACGCGGAGTTCTCGACGCTCGCCGCGCTGGGCGGCACCGCACATCCCTCCGGCTACCCGGCGTACGTGCTGTGGCTCCGCGCCTGGTCGTGGTTACCGGCCGAGAGTCCCGCCCACGCCGCCGCGATCGCGACCGCGCTCCTCGGCGCCGCGCAGATGGTCGTCCTGCACGCCGCGTGTCGCGCCTGGGGCGCCCGCCCGGCGGCCGCCAGCATCGCCGTGGCGATCTTCGCCGGCGCACCCGCCGTGCTCGCGATCTACACCGAGGCGGAGGTGTTCGCGATGAACGGCCTCGTCGTCTCGCTGATCCTGTGGGTCGCAGCGACCGGCGGCCCGCTCCGCGGCGCGTGGCGGTGCGCGGCCCTCGGCCTCATCGCCGGGCTCGGGATGGCGAATCACCTGACGTGCACGCTGCTCGCCCCGATCGGCGTGCTCGGCGTCGTCCGCGGGTTGCGCGAGATGCCCCGAGGCAAGCCGGTCGGAGCGCTCCTCGCGGTCGCCGGCCTCGTCGCCGGCCTCACGCCGTACCTCTACCTGCTGGTCGCGCCCGAGCACGCGGGTACGTGGGGCAAGCCGGAGACGCTCGGCGACGTGCTCCACGTGTTCCTGCGCTCCGACTACGGCGGCCCGGGGAGCTTCGCGGCCAACGCCGCGGAGACGTATCCCGGCGCCAACCTGACCGCGCTCGGTGAGACGTTCGTTCGCACCTGGCTCTACATCCCCGGGATCCTCGGCGTGTGCGCGCTCGGCTACCGATGCGCGCGGCCGGGGCGCGCCGAGACCCGCTGGGGGTGGGGCCTGCTCGCGGCGT
The DNA here is from genome assembly GCA_030857245.1 of Myxococcota bacterium. Taxonomy (GTDB): domain Bacteria; phylum Myxococcota_A; class Polyangia; order Haliangiales; family Haliangiaceae; genus JABFXX01. Next base: position 11,904 of record JALZOI010000075.1, on the reverse strand, counting down.
GCGTCGTGATCAGCGGGCCGGCGCTCGTGACGAGGTTCAACCTCGAGCCGCGCGACAACCTGGTCTCCTATGTGGTGGAGCGCTTCCATCTGCTGCCGATGCTCCTGCTCGTCATCCCGGTGGCGGCCGCCTGCGAGCTGGTGGCCGCGCTGCTCGAGCGGCGGTGGTCGGGAGCCGTGGCTCGGTTGCAGTCGCGCGCGCTCGGCATGGTCCTCGTGGCGTGCGGGTTCGCCGCCGTCGTCTCGACCTCGTTGCCGCACGTCCTGGCCGCGCATGCCCCCGCCGTCGAGCTCTCGCTCCGCAACATGGTGCGGTCGCTGCCGCCGGGCGCCGTCGTGATCGGCTCGTCCGACGACCTGCACTCCGGGATGCCGTACGTGCAGCTCGTCCTCGGGGAGCGGCCCGACGTCATCTACGTCAACTGGGCGATGATGCGATCCGAGTGGTACCGGGCGCGCGTGGCCGCACGCGGCGTCACGTTCCGCGTCGAGCGCAAGGGGCTCGCGAGCGTGCACGTCGCCCACAGCGTGCTGGCGAGCGGGCGCCCGCTGTTCGTCGATCGGATGCAGGCCAACATCCTGCGCGCCCTCCCTCACCATCATCATGGGCTCCTGTACCGGGTGCTGCCGCCGGGCACGCCGGCTCCTGCCATCGAGGAGGTCTTCGAGCTCAACAAGCAGCTCTACGCGGCGTTCGAGCTGACCTATCCCCGGCCCGGGCTCCAGGATCGCTGGCCGACGCAGATCCACGTCAGGTATGCGTGGACCTGGAAGCAACTCGCGCTGCAGCTCCACGAGGCCCGGCGCTACGAGGACGCGGCGTGGGCGATCGAGGCAGCCCGCGACCTCGGTCCCCAGCCGTGACCCGACCGGCGGGATCCCCACGCGTGTGGACGCGCCGCGGCGCCGGTCTGCTCGTCGTGCTCGTCGCGGTCGCGGTGCTGTCTCCGACCCTGGTGTTCCGGACGGTGCAGTACGACGACCACTGGCTGTGGTCGGACAGCAGCCCGCTGCGCCAGCTCGACGCCGCGACGCTGCACGATGTCTTCTTCGAGCTCGATCGCAAGGTACGGCGTCCGCTCGGCGGCGAGTACCTGCCGGTGCGCGACGTGGTGGTCGCCGTCGACATGGCGATCTGGGGCGAGCTCGAGCAAGGCCCGCACGTCACGCAGCTGCTGCTGTTCGCGCTGACCGTGTGGGGCCTCGGGACGCTGCTCATCCGCTTCGGCCTGCGCCGCGAGATCGCGTGGGTCGGGACGCTGCTCTGGGCGATCCATCCGATCCACGTCGAGTCGGTCGCGTGGCTCTCCGAGCGCAAGGGCGTGCTCGCCGGCCTGTTCGTCATCGCCTGCGGCCACGCGTGGGTGCGCTACCGCCAGGATCGCTCGTGGGCGTGGCTCGTCCTCGCGGCGCTGTGCGCTGTCGCGGGCGTGTGGAGCAAGGCTCCGGCGATGTTCGCTCCGGCGGCGTTCGCGGCCTGGGACCTGCTGCTGCTGCCGCGCACGCGCCGCCGGTGGATCGCGATCGTCGTCGTCGGTGGCGTGGCGGCGCTCGCGGCGGTGCCGGTGGTCCTGGTCGCCCGCGAGGCCCGGGTCATCGAGGATGGCGGGCGGGCGTATCCCGCCGGCCGCGCGGCGAGCGTGGTCGGTGCGCACGGGCACTACGCGCAGAGCCTGGCGCTCGCAAAGCGGCCGACCATCTCGTACCCGATCCAGACGCACGGTCCGTCCCCGCTCGACCTCGCGCTCGGTGCACTCGTGCTGGCCGGGTCGCTTGCGCTCTGCGTGCACGCGCGGCGGCGGCCATCGGACGCGACGGCCTGGCAGCTCGCGCTGCTCGCGTGGGCGTGGATCTGGTTCGTGCCGATCGGTCACGTGCTCGTCCGGGTGCACATCCTCGTCGCGGACCGCTTCGCCTACCTGTGGTCGGTCGCTGGCTGCGTCGCGGTGGCGTGGCTGCTCGAGCGCGTGCCGGGCCGCCTCCGGGTCGCGGCGACCGGTACGATCGTGTGCGTGCTCGGGATCGCGACGCTGCGTGCCCAGGAGCCGTGGACCGCATCGACGCCCCTGTTCACGCGTGCGATCGAGACGAACCCCGATGATGCGGCCGCGTGCGAGAACCTGGCGCTGGCGCTGGGCGCGGAGGGGCGGATCCCTCGCGCCTTCGACGTGATCGACCGCTGCCTCGAGACCCGGCCCGATCACTCCTACCTGTGGCAGCGGAAGGCCGTCATGTTGTGGGCGATCGGCCGGCGTGCCGAGGCGCTCGAGGCATCTCGCCGCTCGACGGCGACCGGGTTCTCCAGCGCGAGCGCCCTGTACGCGCAGCATCTGCACGCGCTCGGTCGTGCGGCCGAGGCGGTGCCCTGGGCCGAGCGAGCCGTGCAGCGCCGGCCGGAGAACGCCGGCTACGCCCGCACGCTCGCCGAGATCCTCGTGACGGTGGGGCGGTACCGCGACGCCGAGACGATCGTGCGCCGCCTGATGGCCGAGACCACGGACCCACCGTTCGCCTTCGATCACCTGCTGCTCGCCACCGTGCTCGTGGCGACAGGGCGGGGCGCCGAGGCCGCGCCGCACCTCGAGCTCGCCGCTCACCATCCGATGTTCGCGGCCAAGGTCGCCGCGCTGCGGGCGCGGATCGCACCGGAGGTGCCGTGAGTGCGGAGCTCGAGGTCGCCGGCGCTCGCACCGGCGGAGCTGCGCGAGGCTGGCGTCGCGTGATGCCCGGGCCCCTGCGGTCCCTGGGGGTCGCCGTGCTGCTGCTCGTGGCGGTCGGATCGCCGCAGCACTACCAGGACGGCATCATCACGGCGAACGAGTCGGCGCGGGTCTTCGCCGCGCAGGCGATCGTGTCGTACGGGACCCTCGATCTCGCACCGGTGTTCGACGACTACTTCCCGGGCTGGCGCGCCGGAGGGCGCCCGCCCAACGTGGATGTCTCGGTCAAGGACGGCGCGTACCTGCTCGACAAGGCCCCGGGGGTGACGCTCGCGGCCGTGCCCGTCGTCGCGGTCATGGAGGTGACCGGGCCCGCGGCGTACCGGTGGCGGACGTGGTTGCTGGCGCTGCTCCTGGCCGGCGTGCCGAGCGTCGGCTTCATCCTGGTGTTCCGGCGCTGGGGGGCGCCGTGGTCGATCGCGGCGGCCACGGTCCTCGCGACGCCTTGGCTGGTCTATGCCGGCCTGCTGTTCGGCCACGCCGCGTGCGCCGGCCTCGCCGGGATCGGGTTGCTGCTCAGCCTCGGGCCGCTCGAGCACGCACCGAACACCGCGGGCGCAGCGCGGACCGCGCGACGCGACGCGTTCCTCGGTGGGCTGTGCCTCGGCGGCGCCGTGCTCGTCGAGTACACGGCCGCCGTGCTCGTGGTGAGCGCGCTGCTCGCCCTCGCGCTCGATCCGCAGCGCCGGCACCGGCTGATCTGGGTGATCGCTGGCGGCGTCGCGCCCGCCCTGATCTCGGCACTGTGGAACACGATCTCGTTCGGTGCGCCGTGGCAGCTGTCGTACGGCTTCAAGGCCGATGCGGCGATGGCCGAGACCCACAGCCGCGGTGTCTACGGGATCGCCGGGCCCACGCGGGAGGGGTTGTACGGCAGCCTGCTGAGTGCTCGCCGCGGCCTCTTCTTCTTCGCGCCCTGGCTGCTCGCCGGAGTGGTCGGCGCCGCGTGGGCGGCCGCGGCGTCGTCGGTCGCGCGGGCGTGGCGGATCGTGCTGCCGGTCGGCATCGCGGCGTTCGCGCTCATGATCGGTGGCTTCGCCGACTGGCACGGCGGACGCGCGTTCGGGCCGCGCTACCTGGTCCCCGTGATCCCGGTGCTCGGGATCGGCGTCGTCGCGCTGCTCCGCGGCGCGCCGTCACGGCGCTACCTGCTCGCGGTGATCGCCGGCCTGATCGCGTCGAGCGCCGCGCTCGCCCTCGTGGGCGCGTACGGAGACGCCTACAGCTCGCGCCAGCTCACCAACCCGACGTTCGAGGTCAACATCCCGGTCCTCCTCCACGGCGGGCCGCTCCCCACGATCTGGTCGACGATCATGCCCCGCAGCGTCGGCTTCGCGATCGGTGTCGCCGCGCTCGTGATCGCGCTCGTCGGACGCCGGCCCCGGATCCGTGACGGCGCGCTCCTGCCGATCGTCGTCGCGGCGGCGGTCGCCGTGCTGCACCTCGTCGCGGGTACGCTCCCACAGACCGAGGGCCCGGCGGCGGTCGCGTCCGTGCTCCGTGATCGCGTGCTCGCTCACCAGCTGATGGGTCAACCCGCCGCCGCGGCCGCCGTGCAGCGCGAGCTCGACGCGTTCGCGCGTTCGCTGCAGGCGCCGTGACCCCCGAGGTCGGCGAAGCGTGCGTGCCCCGCCGACGTTCGTGGTCGCGCACGATCACGGTCCGCGCGGCGATCGCTACAATGGGTGACCTCGCATGACCCGGCACGATCCCGAGACCGCCGCCGCCGCGCCAGCCGGCGCCCGGCCGGCGCCCCGGCTGTGGCTGCTCGCCCTCGGGGTCGGGCTGCTGGCCGCCGCCGTGTTCATCCCGGCGATGACCGGGCCGTGGCTCTACGACGACCACTCGTTGATCGCGCGGAACCCGTACATCCAGTCGTTCGAGTGGTGGCCCCGCTGGTTCGTGACCGACTTCTGGGCGGTGAACGAGGAGACCGTCCGGTTCGGCAACCGCATGGTGTACTGGCGCCCCGTCGTCACCGCGAGCTACGCGATGGACTGGCGCCTCGGCGGCGGCTCGCCGGTGTTCTACCACCTGATGAACACGCTCTGGCACGCCGGGGTCGGCGTGCTCGCGTTCCTGGTGCTGCGCCGCTGGATCGGCGCGACCTGGCCCGCGTTCGTTGCGGCCCTGCTCTTCGCGGTCCACCCGACGAAGGCGGAGAGCGTCGCGTGGATCGCGGGTCGCACCGACGTGCTGTGCATGCTCGCCGTCCTCGTCGCCACCATCGGCATCGGCCGGCGCCTCCGCGGGGCGCGCGGCGGCCTCGCCCTCGAGGTGCTCGGCACGGCCCTCGCGTACACGACGAAGGAGCAGGCCATCGTCCTGCCGGCGTTCGCCGCCGTCGAGGCGTGGGTTGCCGCCGGCCGACCCGCGGTCGACAAGCAGCTGATCATCCGGATCGTGAAGGTCGCGTGGGTGCAGGTCCTGATCGCGGTCGTGTACCTCGCGGTGCGCGGGCAGGTGATGCCGATCCGCGCGGCCGCGTCGGACGGCGCTGGCTCGAAGATCCCGATCCTCTCCCACGTGCAGATCGTGTGCGACACGATCGGCCGATTCGTGGCGCTGACGGTCGCGCCGATCGAGCTGTCGATCCAGCAGGCGCTCGTGCAGCTGACGCCCGACCACCAGCTCGTCCACTCGACGCCGCACGTGCTGATCGGCGTGCTCGCGATCGTCGGCTCGATCACGGTGGGCTGGCTCGCGCGGCGGCGGCTGCCCGCGGTGACGATGGGCATCGCGTTCTTCTTCGTCACCATCGCGCCGACGTCGAACCTCGTCTACACCGAGATGGCGACGCTGGTCTCCGAACGCTTCCTGTTCCTGCCCTCGCTCGGGGTCGCGCTCGTGGTCGCGGCGGTGCTCGCGCGGTATCCGGGCCGGCTCGCCTACGGCATCTGTGGCGTCGCGATCGTGCTGTTCGGCGCGCAGTCGATCAACCGCGCCGCCGACTACGCCGATGATCGCGGGTTCTGGCGGCGCGAGCTCGAGCTCAACCCGCACAGCTACGAGGCTCGGACCTTCTTCGTGAACCACGAGTTCCTCGAGCGGCGGTTTCGCTCGACGCTCGTCCACCTGCTCGAGCTCAGCAATCACCAGGCGCGCTACACGTACATGGAGACCTTCGCGCCGGGGCTCGCGCTCCAGCTCGCGAGCACGTACAGCATGCTCGTGCCGGATGGCGACACCGCGCGGCTCCGCCAGATCGACGACTTCGTGCGGCTGCTGATCGAGCGACCCGCCGACCAGCAAGTCGCGACGCTCGCGCTGCCCGAGCTCACGTTCAGCTTTCCGCTGCACGCCAAGGCGCACCAGCGCCAGCTCGGGCTGGTCCGTGCCCGGCTGCTGGCCTTCCGCAGCGGCCTGTTCAGCCGGATGGGCGACGACGCACGCGCGATCGAGCTGGCACTCCAGGCAAAGCAACACTGCACGCAATGCGTGTCCGTCGCGCCCATCGCGGCGCTCGTGTACGCGCGAGCGGGCAAGTACGACGAGGCGTATCGCGAGCTCGATGGGGTCGCGGCGCGCGTCTACTCGAAGCCGATCGATACGACGCGGCAGTTCCTCGACCGGGCGCATGCGTTCTACCTCGCGAGCTTCGAGGCGACCGGGCCACAGCAGCTCCAGCTCCGCGCGTCCGAGCTCGCCGCCCTCGAGGCGTGGGGCCGCGCGTACCAGGTCCTCGCGGCGCACAAGGACGAGATCAAGCAGGCCCCCCGGTTCGCGCTGGGCTTCGCCGAGCTCGCCTACCGCGCTGGCGAGCTCTCCGTCGCACGCGACGTGCTCGCGGCGCATGTCCCGCCCGACGAGATCGAGCCCCGGCTCGCCGCGTGGGCGCGCGCCATGGGGTGGATGGCCGCCGCCGACGTGGCGCCCTGACCTGGGCCTGGCCGGGCTCGTGGCGGCGCTACCCTAGCGGCGGCGGCAGCAGGCGACGAGGAAGCCGCCGATGTCGCGGGCTCCCGGCAGGTCGGCGAGCCGGTGCTCCGCCCAGCGCACGGCGGCGCCGAGGATGGGGACCTCGAGCACCTTTGCGATCGGCGTGATCACGCGGATGCCGCGCGTCGTCACCCACTCGAGCTCGGGCGGCAGGTAGCTCTGGATCGCGCGCGCGTCGTCGTAGCGGGTGAACACGTGCTCGTCGTTGGTCTGCTCGGAGACGGCGGTCGGCGGCTTGAGCGCCTTCACGAGGCGGCGGATCGAGCGCGCGTTGTAGAACTCGGCGAGCACCCAGCCGCCGGGCCGAACGACCCGCGCCATCTCGCGCATCGCGCCGGTGATGTCGGGGATGTGCGCGAGGACCTTGAACGAGTAGGCGACGTCGACCGAGGCCGTCGCGACCGGCAGCGCGGTCGCCGAGGCCTGGGCGACGGTCAGGCCGCGGGCGGCGGCCTTCGCGAGCATGCCGCCCGAGAGGTCGATGCCGGTGGCCGACCGCGCGAACTGCGCGGCGCGGTGGAGGATGAGGCCGGTGCCACAGCCCACCTCGAAAACGTCCTTGCCGGTGCCGTAGCGCTCCACCAGCTCGACCTCGAGATCGTCGAGCATGCGGTGGTACGGGAGGTGCCGCTCCTTCTCGTACCAGCCGGCGAAGTCGTCGTAGTAGGCGCGGTTATCGAGGCCAGGACGGGAAGCAGTCACCGTCGCGAGTTCTACTACAGCTTCGCGAGCAGCTCTTTCTTCTTCGTCTCGAACTCGGCGTCCGTCAGGATCCCGGCGGTCTTGAGCTCGCCGAGCTGCTTGAGGGTCGCCATGATGGCCTCGCGGCTCTCGCCCGGCGCCGGGGCCTTCTGCGCGTTCGCGCCGGCCATCATGCCGGGCATCTGACCGGCCATCGCGAACCCGAGGCCGATGCCGGCGCCCTGGAACGCGCCGCCGCCGCCGTCGCCGCCCTTCTTCATGCCCTCGGCCGCGCCCATCATCATCTCGGCCTGCGCGAGCTGCTGATAGCCGGCCATGCCGCCCGACGCGTTGACGTACGCGAACCGCTCGACGAGCTTGTCGAGCCGATCCTTGTCGGCCTGGTCCATGCCGATCGTGAAGTCGCCGAACCGCATGATCTCGACGCCGTAGGGCTCGATGTGCGTGCGGACGCCGGCGAGGGTCGAGGTCTCGATCTCGTCGGTGTACGCGCCCGACGTCACCTTCATGAGCGGCCAGTTCTGCTTGACGATGAGCTCGGCGATGCCGTCCTTCATCACCTTCTGGACCTGGCTCTTGAACCAGCCGAGGAAGCCCTCGTTCGTCGTCGCGCGCTGGCCGACGAGGCCGATCACGAGCTTCGCGGGATCGATGACGCGCGCCGAGAAGTCGCCGTGGACCATGAGCCGGACGCGCAGCTGCGTCTGCGGATCCTGGATGTCACCGATCGAGGTGCCGAACTTGATCGACGCGAGCTCGCGCGTCGTGACGAAGAACACCTCGCAGATGAAGACGTTGCCGCCGGTGAACTTGTCGACCAGCTGCCCGAGGAACGGGATGTTCGAGGCATCGAGAGTGTGGCGGCCGGCCGAGAAGCTGCCGACGTACTTGCCGTCCTTGAAGAACAGCGCGACCTCGTCGGAGTCGACGGTGAGCTGCGCCTTCATCGGGATCGTCTGGTCGGGGTGCTTGTAGACCCACTGATCCTTGGCGGAATCCGGTCGCGCGATCGCGAGCTCGGCAACGCCACCCTTGATGAAACTCATGATGCCCATCGATGCAGCCTCCTACGAGTGGTGCAGCAAAAACCGACGTGTAACGTAGCACACACGCTAACCACGCTTGCGCCGATACCAAGTGCCATGTGGTGGTTTCCCCTTGATCACCGCGGGTAGGGAGATATCGTCCGCGCCCATGAGGACGCCCGGTCGTTTCGTTGTTGGTGTGATCGCGGCCGCGCTGGCAGCAGGGGCCGTCGGCTGCGGTCCTGCGGGCCGCGGTGATGATGGTGGCGGCGATGACACCCCCGTCGTCGACGCACCACCGCCCGTCACCTTCTCGACGGTCACCGGCAAGGTGTGGGCGCCGAACCAGGCGCCCGGCCAGGCGGCGCCGGGCACCGAGATCCCGATCTCGGGCGCGCTCGTCTACGTCTCGATCGCCAAGCCCGAGCCGATTCCGGACGGCGTCTACTGCGAGACGTGCGTGCCGACGCCCGCGGGCGGCGTGCTCACGGCCGCCGACGGCAGCTTCACGCTCAACGTCGAGCCGAACACGTACTGGCTCGTGATCCAGAAGGGCCAGTTCCGCATCGAGCAGCAGGTCGCGCTCGGCCTCGGCGCGATGGCGCTACCGGCGAACCAGACGACGCTGCCGTCGCAGTGGAAGCCCGAGGCGGGCCTCTACATGCCGCGGGTCGCGGTCGCGGAGGGCACGAACGACAACATCGAAGATATCCTCGGCAAGATCGGGTTCGGCACGATGGCCGGGAACACGTTCGGCACGCCGACCGGGGAGAACGGCCCCGAGATCGCGCTCTACAATTATGGGGGGACCGCCGCGGGCTCCGTCACGTTCCTCCTCCAGAACATGGCGGAGCTGCGCAAGTACCACATCATCTTCTTCCCCTGCGCGACGTCGATGGGTGGGCTCGACGCGCTGCTCTCCGATCAGACCGTGCTGGCGAACATCCGCCGCTACGTCAGCGAGGGCGGCAAGCTCTACGTCACCGACTGGTCCGGCGAGCTCGCCGACCGCTCGTTCCCGCAGCAGATCGTCCTCGGCGACAGCGGCGCGGATAGCGAAGGCACGTACGACCCGGTCACGTTCGCCGGCACGCTCACCACGACCGGTGACGCCGACGGCGGCCTCTACGAGTCGCCCGACGGCAAGGCGACCGACGCCGACCTCAATGCGTGGCTCGGCCTCCAGATGGGCCCGCAGGAGAACGGCGCGACCGGGCTCTACAACCCGAACGCCTTCGAGGTCACCGACAACTGGAACTGGATCAAGAAGGTGAACCCCGTGATGCTCGGCACCGACGCCATGGGCATGCCGGTCTACGACACCCCCAAGGTGTGGGTGAGCGGCAGCAAGCCCAGCGAGCCGCTCGCGGCGAGCAAGCCGCTCGCGGTCACGTACGAGCCGACCGGCTGCGGCAAGGTGCTCTACACGACGTTTCAGACGGCGAACAGCGGCCACGTCGGGCTGTACCCGCAGGAGCGGATCCTGATCTACCTGATCATGGAGATCCAGACCTGCAGCGATAACCCGATCCTCTGATCGGCCACCGCGAGTGGTTGCAGACGCCGCGCCCGTGCGCGGCGTTTCGGTTTTCGGCTACCGTCGGGCGCGTGACGCCCCGCCGCGCGATCGGACTGCTCGTCGCGATCAACGCGGTGCTGGTGATCGGCGGGTGGGTCGTGATCGGCGGAGACGAGGCCAAGCCCGGCACCGGGCTCGAGGTCGGCCTCGTGTTCGACATCGGCGGCAAGAACGACAAGTCGTTCAACGAGGCGGCGTGGCGCGGGCTCGAGCGCGCGAAGGCCGAGCTCGGCATCAGCGCGCAGTACATCGAGCCGACCGAGGGTGCGGACCGCGAGAGTGCGATGCGGGCGCTCGCCGCGCGCGGCGTCGATCTCGTGATCGGCGTGGGCTTCATCTTCGGGCCCGATCTCGAGCGGCTCGCCGTGCAGTTCCCCGCGGTGAAGTTCGCGGGCATCGACTACAGCCCGTCGGAGGGCGTCGGCACGATCCCGAACCTCGCAGGGCTGCAGTTCCGCGAGCACGAGGGCAGCTTCCTGGTCGGCGCGATCGCGGGCTCGATCACGCGCACGAAGATCGTCGGCTTCGTCGGCGGGATGAAGATCCCGCTGATCCGCAAGTTCGAGGCGGGCTACCTCGCCGGCGTGCGCCACGTCTGCCCGACGTGTCGCGTGGTGTCGGCGTACGCCGGCTCCGAGCCGCGCGCCTTCGCGGATCCGCCGCTCGGGCAGGACCTCGCGTCGGCGCAGTACGCGCAGGGCGCCGACATCATCTATCACGCGGCCGGCAAGACCGGCGATGGCGTGTTCGCCGCGGCCCGCCAGCGCGGCGCGCGCGCGATCGGCGTCGACTCCGACCAGCACGCCGCGGCGCCGTGCTGCGTGGTGACCAGCATGATCAAGCGCGTCGATGTCGCGGTGGTCGACGTCATCAAGGATCTCGCGGCGGGCCGGTTCCGCGGCGGGCTCCACGAGCTCGGGCTCGCCGAGGAGGGCGTCGGCTTCGTGGCCGAGGAGAAGAACCGGCACCTGCTGCCGCTCGAGGTCGTGACGAAGGTGCGCAAGCTCCGCGAGGCCATCATCGCGGGCACGATCGAGGTGCCGTTCCGATGACGGCGCCGCTCGCGCTCGAGGCCGTCGTGACGAAGCGCTACGGCGCGTTCGAGGCGCTGCGCGACGCGCGGATCGCGGTGCGGGCGGGCACGGTCCACGCCCTCGTCGGCGAGAACGGGGCCGGCAAGAGCACGCTCGTCCGCTTGCTGTCAGGGATCGAGCGCGCGGACGGCACGCTCGTGGTCGCGGGCACCCCGATCGAGCTGGCGACGTGGAATCGCAAGCGAGCGCGTGCCGCGGGCATCGGCGTCGTGCAGCAACACGGCGCGTCCGCGCAGACGCTCACGGTCGTCGAGAATGCGGTGCTCGGCGTCGAGGGTGGGCCGCTGCTCACGCTCGATGCCACGGCACGCGCGCTGCGAGCACTCGGCGAGCAGGTCGGGCTCCCGATCGATCCCTACGCCCGCGTCGAGGAGCTCTCGCTCGGGGCGGCGCAGCGCGCCGAGATCGTGGCGGCGCTCCACCACGGCGCCACGACGCTGATCCTCGACGAGCCCACGGCCGTCCTCGCGCCCGTCGAGGTCACCGGTCTGCTCGCCACGCTGCGCCGGCTCGCGTCCGAGGGCAAGACCATCGTGATCGTCACCCACAAGCTCGACGAGGTCCGTCGCGTGGCCGACGACGTCACCGTGCTTCGCGAGGGCACGACGGTGGCGACCTTCGGGGGCTCGAAGCTCGACGAGGTCGACGCCGTCCCCCCGAGCCTCGATCCGGTCCTGATCGCGCGGGCCATGGTCGGCGAGGACCTGCCGCCGCCGGTGCTGCTGGCGGCGCCGCCGGCGGATGCGCCGCCGCTGCTGCCGCCGGGGTCGGTGATTTTCAGCTGGTGCTCGCGGGCGGATTCGTCGCCCCAGGCGCGAGTGTTGACCTTAAGTGTGTAGACCGCCG
>JALZOI010000546.1 GCA_030857245.1 Myxococcota bacterium | reverse complement strand
GTTGTCTCTCGTCGCCTCGAACAGCCGCAGCACGCGGAGGATGGCCCAGCCTTCCCAGTCCGACGTGCGCAGCGCGCCGTCGAGCCACACGCCGCGCGCGCCGAGCCCGAGCCGCGCGCCTCGCCACGCGAGGTCGAGCCCGACGTCGATGCCGCTGTACGTCGCCGCGCCCTGCCCGCCGGCGCCGATCGCCGCGGAAGCCGCGATGCGATCGCGATCCTGAAGCTCGCGCTCGAGGTGCGTGGGGGGCACCGCATCATCGGCCTGCGCGGTGGCGCAGAGTCCGGCGATCACGACAGCCACGGTCCGCATTCCCGCGAGCGTCACCCCCATGCGGAGCGGGGACAACTTCTTGGATCGGGGCCGCCCGATCGCCTCAGCTCACGAATCAGCGACGGGCCGGGTGGCGAGGTCAGGTCGGGCCGGGCCGCGTGCGCGCTCGGCGCTCGCGCGCCGCATCAGCCGCCACATCACGAGGCCGGAGACCCCCGCCAGCCCGATGCCGATGTAGAGCAGCCGCCAGCGATACGCACCGCCGACCGCGGGCCGGTTGGACGTCCAGAAGCCGGACGGCCGGTGCTGCAGCACCTCGTGCTGCCGACGCGGCTTCGCCACCGGCTCGTCCGCCGCGAGGGCGGTGCTGCCGCCGAACCACAGCAGGAGCACGAGGACCAGGCTACGCATGGGCGAGCGATAGCATCAGATGGGTGCGCGTGGGATGCGGCAATTCGCCCGGCCTGGGAGCGATTACTGGCCCGAGATGACGACGCGTTGAAAGTCGCCCGAGCGCAGCCCGCACTCGAGGCACATCACGTTGCGCGACGGCAGCGCCCGGACCGCGTCGTAGTTCGCGGCGGTCGAGATATCGAACAGCCGCAGCTGCAGCGCGTTGAGGCCGTCCTGCGGCGCCGGCAGGTGATCCTCGAACGCGGCCGGCAGCTTCGGGAACGTGATCGACGTCTGCCCCGGCGGCAGGATGAAGTGCCACGCGTGCGGATGGTTGACCGCCGACACCACGTGGTTCCAGCCCACGCGCAGCATCTGGCCATCGTGGGCCGACGCCGCGGTCGGGACCGGGAACCAGGTTGCCTCGCGGAGCGCGGTGCTGACGGCGACCTGGCCCTGGACCCACGGCGGCAGCGTCGGGGATGCGATCGTCTGCGAGACGGCGTTCGAGGTCAGCGAGTCGATGAGCCGGATGCTCTGGAAGTTCTGGCGATTGAAGCTCGCGTACGCGAGGGTCCGGTCGCCGACCGGAGCCCACATGAAGTTGCCCGTGAACGCGCCACCCGTCGGCTGGCCGTTGAAGCCCTGGAGGAACGAGTGCTCGGTCATGCCGTCGAGCACCGTCGAGAACTGCCCCGACACGCCGGTGATCTCCGGAGGCAAACCGGTCATGTTGACCGACGCGGCGACCGCCGGCGCCCAGCCACCGATCGCCACGTTCGCCCCGGCCGAGAACGTGACGTTCTGGCGCGTGTTGAAGTGGCTCAGCATGTTGCCCGTGAGCGCGAGGAAGAGGACATCCTGCGGGTCCTTGCGCGGGACCTGGAAGAACGTTCCGCCGAACGGCGAGTTGACGTTCCACAGCTGGTTCTCCTGCATCACCAGCGACGTGGAGGCCGAACCCGCGCCGTTCGCGGTGGTGGAGGTGGACACGATGTACTGGGTCACGCCGCCCTGCGTGGGCCAGCTGAACGTCTGCGACCCCAGCGACGTGTTCGGGGTGCCCTGCGGCGCCTGCGCCGAGCGGCTGCTGAAGTTGAGCGTGTCGCCCGGCTTCACGCCGACCCACGTGATCAGGTCCGCGCCCATGTCGATGGTGTGCTTGTAGATGGCGGTGACCGAGCCGCCCGGCACGACCTTGATGGTCACGTTGCCGCTGGCGTCGGTCTTCTTCGCCTCGATGAGGGTGTTGCTGGCCGACATCGAGACGACGTCGATGTCACCGACCGCCTCGCCGACCGTCCCGCCGAACAGCACCGCTTGCGTGACGACGGTGGCCTCACCGCTCTCGTCGGCATCCAGGCCGGCATCACCGGTCGCTGCATCCGTGAAGCCCGAGTCCTTCACCGAGCCACAGCCCACCAGCCCCGCGACCGCCGTCGCTGCCGCCGAAAATACGAGGACACGACACGCGTTCCGACCCATGGTGAACACGGTAACATCGCTCGGTTTGCGGACGCAATCGCGGGGCCGCGCGGCGTGCGGGCGATGTGATCGGCGCTACCGCTTGAGCGGGTTCGTCGAGCGGGCGTTCTTGATCACCTTCTTGGTCCGCTTCAGGCAGTCGTCCTCGGTCTCGCTGCCGTCCTTCACGAACAGCAGCGGCGTCGCGAGAGCCTGGTCGTACTCCTGCTGGGTCAGCCGCTCGCGCTTGCGCATGATCGCCAGGATCCGGTTGATCTTGCTGCTGGTCCACCGGGTCAGCGTCCCGGCGCAGTACTGCTTGTAGCGCTCCTTGGGCGCCGGCAGGATCGACGAGAAGAACGCGGCCTCGACCGGGTTGAGGTCCTTGGCCGGCTTGCCGAAGTAGTGCCGCGCGGCCGGGCCGATCCCGTAGAGCGCCGGCCCGTACTCGATGACGTTGAAGTAGATCTCGAGGATCCGGTCCTTGGTCAGCGTGTTCTCGACGTGCCAGGTCAGGAACAGCTCCTGGAGCTTGCGCGCGAGCGTCTTCTCTCGATACAGCAGGACGTTCTTCACCATCTGCATCGTGATCGACGACGCGCCGTACTTGAACTTGCCGGCCTTGAGATCGTTGACGAGCGCGGTCCGGAACTCGGTGACGATGAACCCGCGGTGCGCGTAGAACGCCGAGTCCTCCGTGCTCATGATCGACTTGATCAGGTACGGCGAGATGTCCTCGAGCGGCACGAAGTCATCGTTGGTCGGACCGACGACGAACGACGCCCACTGCCCCTTCTCGATCTCGACGTAGTGCTCGAACTCTTCCTTGACCCGCTTCGGCGAGTCCGCCGGCTGGTCGACGACCTTGCAGTGCTTGATGCCGACGTGACCGCCGAGCTTCGTCGCGTCGAGATCGGCCCAGTCGACGTCGAGGTGGACGTCGGTGTCGAACACGCCACGCAGCTTGTAGCCCGCCATGTACGGCGCCATCTCGACCGGGATCGCGGCGATCACGCGCTGGCAATCGATCGGCGGGATCACCAGCCGCAGCTTGAGCGTCTGGATGCCGCCCGGACCGTGCCGCTGGATCGGGTCGCCGGGCTCGGGGTGCTTGAGGTCGTCGCTGACCACCACGGGCGCGGGCGCGACCGACGCCTCGCTGATCTTGCGCGGCCGCGCGACCGCGCCGGTGATCGAGAACGGCACGTTGCGCGCCACGAAGTCACCGCGCGTGAGCTCGAGGCGGCGCTCGGTGCGATCGAAGCTGCCGTCGATCTTGCCCGACAGGTCGAGGTCGTGGACCTCCTTGTCGGCGATCATCGGGTGCCCGACGTTGAGGCCGTACAGGTGGAACTCGCCCGCGAACGTGACGCCGGTGGGGTGGAGCTCGAGGTGGACCTTGGTGTCGACCGACGTCGACTCGTAGTCGACGACCGGCGTGCGCTCGAGGATCGGCGCGAGCCGCGCGAGCTGGAACTTCGCGGCCTCGAGATCGATCGAAGCGGTGGCCGCCCGCGGATCGAGCGAGCCCTTCGCGGTCCACAGGTTGCCCGGCACGCCGCCGTAGCCTCCCGCGAGATCGATGACGTACTCGGCCGGCTTCGAGGGATCCGCGGTGACGGTGCCGCCGATGCCCGACAGCGCGAGCTTGGGCCACAGCGCGATCTCGCCGCCCTCGATCGCCACGCTCGGCGGCTGCCCGGTCTGCTTGCGGATCTCGATCGCGGCCGCGGCCGCCTTCGGCGCGCCGATCGTCGTCGCGGTCACGTTGCGGGCCCGCGCGATCAGCTCCCCCGGCTTCCACGTCGCGTCACCATCCGCGACGAGCGCGGTCGCGCCGGTCACCGCGTCGTCCGCGAGCAGCTTGCCGCGGGTCACCTTGATCGACGTCGGGAGCCCGCTGCGTCCACCACCGCTGGCGCCGGGCTGCGCGCGATCCGCGCGCACGCGCTCGAGGATGTCGCTGACGTTGTCCTTGCCATCGGCGCCGCGGCGCAGCGTCACGAACACGCCGTCGATCGTCGCTTCGCCGAGCTCGACCGAGCCGACGAGCGACTTCCAGGCGTCGAACGCGATGTCGATGCGGTCGACGTGGACGAGCGGGGTGTCTCCGTCGTTGGGGCCGCGGATCACCACGTCGCGCAGCACGGCGTGGCCCAGCGAGACGTCGATCGCCCCGAACGTGATCTCGCGGCCGAGCTTGCTGGTGACCTTCGCGCGGACCTGGTCGCGGATCATCGACGCGCCGAGGCGCGGATAGACCACGAGCAGCCCGAGCGCGAGCACCACGCACGCTCCGAGGGTGACCGCACCGGCGATCCACCACCGGCGTGACAGCCTCGGTACCTGCATCAGGGCCGGTATACCAACACGGCACCCACCTGCGCGTCGAGCGCGGGCTTCGGGAGCCCGATCAGGAGCCGGAGCGACGGCATGTCGCGAAACTGCTTACTTGCAAGACACGGCGACCAAGTGCCCGTCTTTGCTGGCAGGCACGGGGTGGCCGACGATCAACCAATCGCCCGCGGCGAGGGTGGTGGTGTTGTTGACCACCCGCTTGCCGCCATGGTCCTCGGTGATTTTGAGGCGCAGCTTGGACTTGTCGACCGTCTCGACGAGCGTGGCCGTGCCCGAGCCGCTCTTGAACGTGAGGGCCTCGGTCTTGCCCTTCTCGAGCGACTTCTCGAGGTGCGACAGCAGCTTGTACTGGTTGAACGACCAGGGCTGCTTCGCGAGCTTCCGCTCGACGTGCTTGAGCGCGGGATCGAGCGATGCGTCCTTGCCGGTCGCGGCGCTGATCTCGAGGAACTCGCACGTCACCTTGACGACGGGCGCCTGCGCGACCCGCTTGCCCTGCGACGGGACCGCCTTCGCGCGGTCGAGCGTGCGCTGGCCCTGCAGGCGCTCCGCGATCGGCGCGCGCACGGGGGTCGCGGGCTCGGCAGCCGCCACGCCCAGGCCGGTGCCGAGGACGATGAGCGATGAGCCAACGAGCGATGAGATAGACACGCGCTTGCTCATATGCCCTCCACGGTATCGTCAGGCGTCACCCAGATCACCGTGGTGTGCCCGTCTTCGTCCTCGAAGTTCATCACCGTGCCGGTGCCATCCGGGGTGTCGAGCGAGTCGACGACGGGTGCGGTCCGCATCGCCGCGGGCAGCACCTCGATCGAGCGCGTCGACGCGGCGGGGCGGTCGTCGCC
>JALZOI010000545.1 GCA_030857245.1 Myxococcota bacterium | reverse complement strand
CGATCGATCTGTAGCGCCGCGGTTTCGGACTCGGACTCGGACTCGGACTCGGTCTCGGTTTCGGCGTCGGCTCCGCCGGCTCCAGCGTGATCCACACCGGCGCGTGGTCGCTGGCCTTGTCGAGGCCACGCACCCAGCGATCCACCCCGGCCTCGACGAACCGCGGCGCGAGCTCGGCGTTGAGCAGCAGGTGATCGATGCGCAGGCCGCGGTCGCGCTCCCAGTGGCGGCGAAAGTAGTCCCAGAAGGTGTAGATCGGCTCGCCGGGGTGCTGGCCGCGCAGCGTGTCGAGCCAGCCCTGGGCGAGCAGGCGCTGGTAGCACGCGCGAGTGGCGGGCTGGTTGAGCGCGTCCTTGCGCCACGATGTGGTGTCGTAGACGTCGAGATCCGTCGGGATCACGTTGTAGTCGCCGGCGAGCACGACCGGGTGGCCGCTCGCGTGGAGGCCGCGGGCGTGCTCGATCAGGCGCTCGAACCAGGCGAGCTTGTAGTCGAACTTGGGGCCGGGCTGCGGGTTGCCGTTCGGCAGGTACAGGCAGCCGACCAGCACACCGTGGCACGCCGCCTCGAGGTAGCGGCTCTGGGTATCGGCGGGATCGCCGGGGAGCTCGCGCCGCAGCTCGATGGGCTGCATGCCCTTCGCGAGGATCGCGACGCCGTTCCAGAGCGGCTGGCCGCGCCAGATCGCGCCGTAGCCAGCGCGCCGGAGGTCGAGGGCCGGGAACTGCTGGTCCGTGGCCTTGAGCTCCTGGAGGCACACGATGTCGGGCGCCTCGCGGCCCAGCCATTCGAGCAGGTGCGGCAAGCGCGACCCGATCCCGTTCACGTTGAACGTCGCGACCTTCAGGAGCGAGCGCGTGGCCACCGGGCGCAGCGTACGCCGGCGCGGCCGCACCTCGCACTCGCGTTCCGTCCGGTCGTGGGGTATCCATCCAGGGATGTCCGAGACGCGCGTGCACCTGCCGGTGGTGGGCCAGGGCCCCGGAGCCGCTGACGGCGCCGACGGTGCGCCCGCGCCGGTGCGCCGTCGCCATCCCGAGTGGATCCGCGCCACGCTGCCGACGAAGCCGGCCTACTTCGAGCTCCGCGCCATGGTGAAGGAGCTCGAGCTCCACACCGTGTGCGAGAGCGCGAGCTGCCCGAACATCGGCGAGTGCTGGACCCGCCGCGCGCTGACGATCATGATCCTCGGCGACATCTGCACGCGGTCGTGCCGGTTCTGCGACGTCACGACGGGCCGCCCGCTGCCCGCCGATCCCGACGAGCCGCGCCGCGTCGCCGAGATGCTGTCCCGGCTGTCGCTCGAGCACACCGTGATCACATGCGTCGATCGCGATGACCTCGCCGACTTCGGCGCCGCTCACTGGGCCGAGACGATCCGGCGGGTGAAGGCGGCGTGTCCGCAGATGACGCTCGAGATCCTCGCCGGCGACTTCAAGGGCCGGACCGAGCACGTCGACATCGTGCTCGACGCGGATCCGGACGTGTTCGCGCACAACCTCGAGACCGTGCCGCGGCTGTCGCGCCAGGTCCGCGTGCAGGCGAGCTATCCGCGGAGCTACAAGATCCTCGAGCACGCCCGCAAGCGCGACGCGATCACCAAGACGGGGCTGATGCTCGGCCTCGGCGAGACGCGCGCGGAGGTCGAGACCGTGCTGCGCGAGCTCGCCGGCCTCGGCGTCGACATCCTGACGCTCGGCCAGTACCTCGCGCCGAGCAAGCGGCACCTGCCGATCGAGCGGTACGTGCACCCGACCGAGTTCGCCGAGCTCGAGCAGTTCGCGCGCGACGCCGGGATCACGCATGTGGTGAGCGGGCCGCTCGTCCGCTCGAGCTACCACGCGGATGGTCAAGCGCAGCTGGTCCGCGACCTCCGCGCCGCGAAGGGCCTCGCCGCCGTCAGCGGTACGCCGCCGGCGTGAAGCGTCAGCGCACGAGGTCGACGACGAGCTTCGCGATCAGCGCCCCCGACACCACGAGCACCATCACGCGGATCAGCCGCGCGCCACCGCGGATCGCGAGCCGCGCCCCGACGAGGCCACCCACGAGCTGGCCGGCCGCCATCGGGAGGGCCACCGCCCACGCCACCGTGCCCGCGAGCGCAAAGGCGGCGAGCGAGGCCAGGTTCGAGGCGAAGTTCACGACCTTGGCGTCGGCGGTCGCGGCGGTCAGCGACTTGCCGCAGAGCGCGACGAAGCCGACGATCAGGAACGTCCCGGTGCCCGGCCCGAAGAAGCCGTCGTAAGCGCCGATCACGAAGGCGAGCGCCGCCGCGAGCAGGAGGTAGCGCTGCGCCCGATCGCCGACGGGCTCGGCCTCGTCCCGGGTCGGCTTGCGGATCACGAGCAGCGCCGAGGCGGCGATCAACATGACGACGACGAGCGGCCGGAGCGCGGCGGGATCCACGAGCAGCACGAGCTCGGCGCCGATCGCCGCTCCGATCAGGCCGAGCGGGAACGCGAGCACCGCCTGCTGCTTGTCGACGCGGCCGGCGCGCCAGAACGCGAGGAGCGCGGCGCCCGAGCCCCACACGCTCTGGCCCTTGTTGGTGCCGAGGGCGACGTGCGGCGGCAGCCCGGCGGCGAGCAGCGCCGGCAGCGTGATCAGCCCCCCACCGCCCGCGATCGCATCGACGATGCCCGCGAGAAACGCCGTGATCGCGAGCAGGACGATCACCAGCGGATCCACGGCGCAACGGTACCCGAAACTCGGCGGTGCGCGTGATGCCCGCTATGCTCGTGCGGTGCAGGTCACCGTCGTCGGTGCGGGGATCGTCGGCCTGACGACCGCGCTCACGCTCGAGGAACACGGTCACGACGTCCACATCGTCGCCGTCGAGGAGCAGCACCAGACGACGTCCGCGATCGCCGGAGCCGTGTGGTTCCCGTACCGCGCGGGCCCGCCGGCGCGGGTCGCGGCGTGGGCGGCCCGGACCCGCGGCTGGCTCGAGGACCACGTGCCGACGCGCGCCGCCGGCGTCGATGTGTTGACCGGCTACGAGATCACGCACGAGGAAGGCCTGGCGCCGCCACCGCCGTGGTGGGCGGCGAACATCGACGTTGCCCGGGTCGCCGCGCCGGTGACCGCCGGCCCGCTGGCCTGGCAGTTCCGTGCGCCCCGCGTCGAGCCCGCGCGCTTCCTGCCGTGGTTGACCAGCCAGCTGCGGGCGCGGATCGAGCGCCGGCCCGTGATCGATCTCGCGGCGGAGCGCGGCGACGTCGTCGTCAATTGCACGGGGCTGGCCGCCCGCGAGCTCGCCAATGACGACCTCCTCTATCCGCTGCTCGGCCAGGTCGTGATCACCGATCCGGGCTCGGTCGACCTCTCGATCACGGTGACCGATCACCGCAACCTCGACGCGATCTTCTACGTGATCCCGCGCCGCGACGAGCTCGTGCTCGGCGGCTGCTCCCTGCCCTGGCCGCCCGGCGCCCCCGCCGAGGTCGACCCCGCGATCACGGTGCGCATCCTCGATCAGGCGCGCTCGCTCGGGCTCGCCGTCGGTCCGGTGCGCCGGATCCGGGCGGGATTGCGGCCGTATCGCCTCGAGGTCCGGCTCGAGCGCGACCGCGCCGATCCGCGCATCATCCACAACTACGGCCACGGCGGCGCCGGCTACACGCTGTGCCGGGGCTGCGCGGAGGACGTCGCGCACCTGATCGAGCCGGCGGCCGTCACGCGCTTGTAGCCTTTCGCTGCGGCCCGGGGAGTAGCATCGGGGTCCATGCGCACCCTGCTCGTCGCGGCGATCGTGCTCGCCAGCTCCTCGGCCACCGCGCAGACCGCGCTCACGATCACGGAGGTCAAGCTCGATCGCCCCACGCTCCACACGATCGGCATCCAGGTGCTGATCAGCGGCGACACCAACCACAACGCTCGGATCCACGTGCGCTGGCGGCCGGCGGCCGGAGCGCCTGTCGAGGCCCTGCCGCTGTTCCGCGTGCGGCCCGACACGGTGAGTCGGACGGTGCCCGCGCAGTTTGCCGGGACGATCTTCGATGTCGTGCCGGGCGGCAGCTACGACGTCGAGCTCGAGGCCGTGGACCCCGATGGTGGTGGCGAGCTCCGCTCGCTCATCGCCACGACCCGCGGCGTGCCCGCCGATCCGGTGACGCCCCGCGCGGTGGGGGTCGCGACCGCGACCGAGCTCCGCACGGCGCTCGCCGCGGCGCAGCCCGGCGACGTCATCACCCTCGCCGCCGGCACGTACGCGGGCGCGTTCGCGATGGCGGCGAGTGGGTCGCCCGGGCGGCCCATCGTCATCCGCGGCGCCACCGCGACCGCCGCGATCCTCGACGGCGAGGGCTGCACCGGTTGCAACATCCTCGAGGTCTCCGGCAGCCACGTGCACGTCGAGCGGCTCACGCTGCGCAACGCCACGCGCGCGCTGCGCTTCCTCGGCACGGCGACGACCGCCAATGCGGCGCGCTACCTGACGATCGAGGACGTCGTGCATGGCATCGGCTCCGGCGTCGACCAGACCGACTTCACGATCTGCGACAACGTGGTGCGCGGCCGGCTCGCCTGGCCGCTGACCTACGCCGATGATGGCGCGGCGCACGCCGACGACCAGGGCATCCGCGTCGACGGCTCCGGCCACGTCGTCTGCCACAACGACATCAGCGGCTTCGGCGATCCGCTGATCAACTTCGGCGACGCCGGCCGCGCGTACGACTTCTACGGCAACGACGTCCACGAGATCTACGGCGACGGCACCGAGCTCGACCGCGGCGAGGGCAACGTGCGGCTGTTCGGCAACCGGTTCACGAACCTCTACACCGCGATCTCGATCCAGCCGGCGTACGGCGGCCCGATCTACGTGCTGCGCAACGAGGTGGTCAACGTCGCCGACGAGCAGATCAAGCTGAAGTCGCTGGGCGGCACGATGGAGCCGTCGGGCGTGCTGGTCTACCACAACACGTTCGTCAGCCCGGATCTCGCGCTCAACCTCCAGACCCCGATCACGCAGCACAACTTCGTGATCGCCAACAACCTGTTCGTCGGCCCGTCGCCGACCACGGGCGGCCGCACCGTGGACTGGACCGCGGCGCTCGACGACGGCGTGTTCGACGGCAACGGCTACTTCCCCGACGACGGGTACTGGCTCGGCACGATCGGCACGCCGCGGATCTTCGCGACGCTCGCGGCAGCCCAGGCTGCCGGCGTCGAGACCCGCGGCCGCGTGCTGACCGCGCCGATCTTCGCGAGTGGGCTCGTCGCGCCGGCGACCCACACCGGGACGCTGCCGCGCACCGACCTCGCGCTCGCCGACACCTCGAACGCGATCGACGCCGCCATCGCGCTGCCGGGCATCAACCGCCGCCGCTTCGGCTCCGCCCCCGAT
>JALZOI010000544.1 GCA_030857245.1 Myxococcota bacterium | reverse complement strand
GATCTAAAAGGTCCGTTCTTTGACGGGGTGTTTCGTAAGGGGGTAGAATTTCAGCCGATGGACGTGGGCTTGGTCTGCGACGCGTGCAGCGCGTTGACCCCGATCGGGGTGCCGCAATGTACGCGATGCGGCTCCGCCGTCGCACTGGACCCGCGACCGCTCAAGAAGAGCAAGCCACCGCCCGTCGCCGGGATGACCGATTGCGGCAAGTGCGGCATGCGCGTCTCCGAGAGCACGAAGTTCTGTCCGAACTGCGGCAACCGCATCGTCATCGCGTCGCCATTCGACGTCCAGACGAAGGTCGGCCCGCGCGCGTCGGGCTCGCAGCCGGCGCCCGCCGCGCAGCCCGCCGCGCAGCCGGCGAGCATGCAGGCCGCAGCGCCCTCGGCGCCGGCCACCGCGACCGCCCCGGCCGCGCAGGGCCACAAGATCGGACGCAGCACGCTCTACTTCGGCGGCGCCGTGCAGGCGGCGCGCGCGAAGCTCACGCTGATCCGCGGTGACGGCGAGGACGGCGTCTCGTTCACGCTCGCCGGCCGCGACCACCACGCCGGTCGCGGCGAGTGCCCGATCTCGTTCCCCGACGACCCGTTCCTGTCGCCGACGCACGCGAACTTCATCTACGCGAACAACCAGCTCACGGTCCGCGACGAGGCCTCGCTCAACGGCGTGTTCGTGCGCATCCACGAGCTGACGCAGCTCCGCTCGGGCGCCACCGTGCTCGTCGGCGAGCAGGTGCTGACCGTCTCGCAGGCGCCGCAGCCCGACGACGTGCCCGACGGCGAGGGCACGTTCTACTCGGCGAGCATGCAGCGCCCCGCCTCGATCGAGGTCCGGCAGCACCTGCGCGGCGGCCAGCCGGGCTGGGTGTTCCGGCCGCTCAGCGACGTGATCACGCTGGGCCGCGAAGGGAACGACATCAACTTCGCAGAGGACCCCTTCATCTCCGGCCGGCACGCGGAGCTGCGGCTGACGGGTGGCGTGCTATCGGTATCCGACCTCGGATCTCGCAACGGTACGTTCGTTCGCGTCGACGGCGAGCGAGTGCTCAAGCACGGCGACTACGTCTTCCTGGGACAGCAGCTGCTTCGCGTCGAACTCGTCTGATCGGGAGCCACCATGACCGTCTGCAATCGTTGCGGCAAAGAAAACCAGGACCACTACAAGTTCTGCCTCGGCTGCGGGGCCGAGCTGACGGTCGCCCCGAAGGCGAGCGGCGACGTGGGCATGATGAAGACGATGATGGCGGATCCGGGCGCAGGCCCTGGCATCCCGCTCGGTGGTTCGCCGCCCGTCGGCCCCATGAGCGGTCCCTCGCCCGTCGCGCCCGGCCCGATGGGTGGCCCGATGGGTGGCCCGATGGGTGGTGGTCCGATGCGCGGCCCGTCGGGGCCGATGCAGCCGGCGCGTCCGACCGGCGGCGGTGGTCCCGGCATGGGCGGCATGCCGCCGGCTGGCCCGCTCGGCGGCCCGGCGATGCCGCCCCCGATGGGTCCGCCTCCCGGCGTCCCCGGCTTCTCGCCCGGCTTCGCACCTCCGTCCGCTGCCGGCGGCATGCGGCGCTGTCCGTCGTGCGGCAGCGACGTGCCGCCGAGCTTCCGGTTCTGTGGCACGTGCGGGTTCCGCATGGACGAGCAGTCCGTCGCGCAGCCGATGCCGATGCCGCCCGGTGCCGGCCCCGGTCCCGCGATGGGCGCACCGCAGCCGCAGCGCGTCCGGCTGTCGATGACGCTGATCCGGCCCGATGGCACCGAGGGTGGCACCCACGATCTGCGCCCCGGTGAGAACAAGCTCGGCCGTAGCTTCGGCCCGGTGTTCGAGAACGACGGCTACCTGTCGCCGGTGCACGCGCAGCTCGATCTGCGTCCGCCGAACGGCGTCGTGCGCGACCTCGACAGCCTCAACGGCGTCTTCGTCAAGATGACGCAGGAGGAGGAGCTCGTCAGCGGGCAGATCATCCGCATCGGTCAGGAGCTGTTGCGCTTCGAGCTGATCGGCGCGCCGGAGCCCACCGCCGACGGCACCGAGCTGATGGGCAGCCCGAACCCAGGCTACTGGGGCAAGCTGACCGTGATCATCGGGCGTGACATCACCGGCGCGGCGTTCCCGCTGCTCGGCGATAGCTGCACGCTCGGGCGCGAGCGCGGCGAGATCAACTTCCCCGATGACGGCTACGTCTCCGGACTGCACGCGCGCGTCACGCTGCGCGACAACCGCGTCTACCTCGCCGACCTCGGCAGCTCGAACGGCACGTTCATCAAGGTGAACGGCGAGCGCGCCATCGGTCACGAGTCCTTCGTGCTGCTCGGCCAGCAGCTGTTCCGCCTGAACCTCCAGTAAGTAGCTCGCTCGCGGCGCGGGCCGCGACCGGGCTACTTGTCCTTCTTCGTGCCGAGGTCCTGCGGGTTGAGCCCCGAATCGGCCTTGTCGACGAACTTGAAGCCATCCTTGATCAGGAGCTTCCCGCCCGGATCGAAGATGATCTGCACGTCGACGACCTCGTCGGGCTTGCCGCCGGGCGCCTGGACGATGAGCTCGCTGTCGCTCTGGAAGCGCACGACCGAGCCCTGCCGCGAGCCGAAGTAGATCTTGACGTTGCGGGGCCCGTCCTTCACGAAGCGGTTGCCCTTGATGACGACGTAGGTGCCGCCCTCGATGTCGCCCTTCTCCGGTTCGAGGCCGGTCACCTTCAGCTTGCGGTCGGTCTCCCCGCAGGCGGTGACGCCGAAAGTGAGGCCAAGACCAAGACCCAGAACGAGGACGGGCGACAGCGCGCGAGCGAGCATGACCGAAAGGTACCGAAATTGCGGCGCGAGCGCCAATCGCTACATCATGTCCCGCCGAGCCAGGGCGCGGCGCATCTTCCCGAGTGCCTGCTCCTGGAGCTGCCGGATGCGCTCGCGGGACAGGTTGTACTTCTCGCCGATCTCCTTGAGGGTCAGCTCCTGCTCGGTCCCCAGGCCGAAACGCTGGCGCAGGATGTCGGCCTCGATGGGGCGCAGCTCGCGCAACAGGTCCCGGACCCCCGTGGTCAGCGCCTCCCACTCCAGCTCACCGGTCGGTGAGAAGTCTTCGCGCTCGGGGTCCTCGAGGACCTCGCCGAGCACGCGGCCCTCGTCGTCGCCGACCGGCTTGTCGAGCGACACCGAGCTCTCGAGCAACCAGCTCCGCATCTTCTCGATCTTGTCGAGCGGCATCTGGGTCGCGGTCGCGAGCTCCTCGGTCGTCGGCTGACGACCGAGCGAGCCAGTGAGCTGGCGGCGGGCCTTCGTCAGGCGGTGCTGCGCGTCGATCATGTGGACGGGCAGCCGGACCTCGCGGCCCTTGTCGGCGAGCGCGCGACTGATCGCATGACGGATCCACCAGCTCGCGTACGTCGAGAACCGGAAGCCGCGCTTGTAGTCGTAGCGCTCCACCGCCTTCATCAGGCCGATGTTGCCCTCCTGGATCAGATCCGCGAGCGCCATCCGGCCATGGTTGAAGCGGCGCGCGATGCTGACGACGAGCCGCAGGTTCGCCTTCACGAACGCGTTGCGCGCGTCGGCCGCTGCGCGGTTCGCGACGTCGACTCTGCGCAGCCACTCCATGCGTGCGCGCTCGCGACCGAGACCACCGACCGCGTTGCCGCGCGTGCCGATGCCCACGGTGAGCCGATCGATCGTCCCGAGTGCCGCGTCGATGAACAGGTGATCGGTGTCGGCTCCGCGCAGCTTGCGCGCTGCCTTCGCGGCGAGCTTCGTCCACGCCTCGGAATCTTGGAGCCCGCGCTTGATGCCCGCCGACTCGGCGGCCTTGCGCAGCGCGCGCGCCTCGGGGGGCAGCTGCTGCATCGCGGCCTCGAGGGCGACGAGGATGGGCTCGATCGCAGGAGCGTACGCGAGCACCGCCTCCCACAGGGTGATCTCGAGCGCCTCGAGCTCGCGCGCCGACGTGAACTCCTGCTCCGGACGCAGGACGTCCAGCTTGGTCATGTCGCGGAAGTACATCGACAGGTAGGTGCCGCTGCTGTCGACGACCTTGGCCTTCTTCTCGACGACCTCGCCGTCCTCAGCTCCCGCTCCCGCGATGGCCTCGACCTCGTCGTCGTCCCCGTCGCCGTCGTCCTTCGCGCGCTTCGGACGGTCGGCGGCCTTGGCCGCGACACGTGCGACACGGTTCTGCTGCTTGTTGGGACGCCCGAAGCCCTGAGATCCAACCTTGGTGACGATGGCTGCCATCGAAGTACCCTTCCGCGCGTGGGGAGAACGCGCTGAGATCTAAGACGCTCGAGCAGGCCAAATGTTTTGGCCTCCCGGCATGGAAACAACTACCCGTGACGGGTAGCCGTTATTCCGCGGCGGAGGGCGGCGCGGGCCGTCGTTACACTTCGTAACGATCGAGATTCCCGTGGCGCCGGTGGGGGCTCGAGGCGCCCGCCCACATCAGCTCGAGCGGATGGACGTGCTCCACCCGACGCTCGAGGCGCCGGCGGGACGGTCAAGAACCGGCAGGGTCCTTGCGCTCGGCCAGGACGATGATGTGGCGGGATTGGTTGCCGAAAAAGCGACCACGGGTCTGATAGCCGCCCGAGACCTCGAGCACGCGGAACCCCGCCGCGTGCAGGAGCTTGCCGACCTCGTGCAGCGAGTAGGCCCGCACGGAGATCTCCTGCTCGAGCTGGCGGCCGTCATCGAACACGACCGAGCGATTCACCTGGATGCGCGAGGAGAAGTAGTTGAGCTCGACTTCCTCGAGCACGACGCAGCCCTCGCCTTCCCACCACACCCGGGTCGGCAGATCCGCAATCACGTAGTCGCGGTTCAGGATCTCGATCATCATCCGACCGCCGGGTCGGAGCGCGCGCGCGATGTTGGCGATCGTCTTCTTGTTCGTCTCGTCGTCGAAGTAGCCGAACGTCGAGAACAGGCAGTAGGCGCCATCGAACTGCGACTCGAAGTCGAGCTCGCGCATGTCGCCACGCACGAAGTTGATCTGGAGGCCGCGCCGGTGGGCCTCCTCGCCGCCGCGCACGAGCAGCGGGGTCGACATGTCGAGGCCGACGACGTGGAAGCCGCGGGCGGCGAGCTCCATCGCGTGCCGGCCGTAGCCGCAGCCGACATCGAGCACCTGCGCACCCGCCGTCAGCCCCATCGCGTCGATCACGAACTCGGCCTCCGCCTGCGTGGCCTGCGGGGTCAGAAATGGCAGCGTGCGGAGGTAGTCCTCGTCGAACAGGTCGACGAACCACGGCTTGCCGCGGGGGCCCGCCTTCGGCTCGAGCTTGGATTCCTTGGACGGGGCCGGCGCGACGGCGGCCGCTTTGTCCTTCTTGGCCGGTGGTGGCGCGGGCGGCGCCTTGTGGGCG
>JALZOI010000543.1 GCA_030857245.1 Myxococcota bacterium | reverse complement strand
ATGCACGAGCGCAGCGAGCTCGGGGCGCGGCGTCGTCGCCCACGCCGCGAGCAGGCCCTCGAGCGCCGCGGCGTGCTGCTCGTCGCGGAGCGCCGCCAGCACACCCTCCAGCGGATCGTTCGCGTTCCGCTGGGCGGCCGGCGTCGCCTTCGCCTGAGCCGTCGCCGCCTTCACCCTCGCCTTCGCCATGGCGCGGTTGTAGCGCGCCGAACTACCCCCAGGCGCGACGGATCGCCTCGGCGATCCCGCCACCGGCGCCAGCGGTCGTCGCGAGGACGTCCGTGGCGGCCGCGCGGACCTCGTCGGGCGCGGTGCCCATCGCGAACGAACGGCCCGCGACCTCGAACATCGGGATGTCGTTGACCCAGTCGCCGACGCAGACGGCCTCCTCGAGCGAGCAGCCAGCGACCCGGCAGAGCTCGGCGAGGGCGGTGCCCTTCGACGGGCCGGCCGCGCGCACGAGCAACGCGTGCTGGCCCGGGAACGCGTGGACCGGGAAGCTCGCCGAGAATAGCTGCTCGGCGTGCTCGCGGATCACCGCGTGCGCCGCCGCGACCGCCGCCGCATCCCCGATCGCGACCGCGCCGAGCGGCAGCGTCTGCCACGCGAGCTCTTCCTCGACGACGCGCAGGTTCGGCGACCACGTGCGGACATAGCCCGCGTACGGCGCGCCCGCGTGATCGTGGTGGATGCCCGCGGCATCGAAGACGAAGCCCGCGAGCCCGTGCGCGCCGACGGTGCCGCGCAGCACCGCGGCGAGCTCGGTGCTGAGCCCGTGGTGCGCGAGCGTCGTCCCGCTGCCGATCTCGATGAGGTGGCTGCCCTCCATGCAGGCGATCGCGCCGTCGATCGCGCAGACCTGGGCGGCGTGCGTCGCGCCGGAGTGCAGCCGGCCGGTCACGATCGTGACGGTGACCCCCGAGGCCTGGAGCTCGGCCACCGCCGCGATGTCGCGCGGATCGACGCTGTGATCGTCCCGCAGCAGCGTGCCATCGAGATCGAGCGCGAGCAGTCGGTACGCCATGGAAGGACCATCCTAGCATCCGGCGCGGCCGCGGGCTCCGAGGCTGGAGCGGCGGCGCGCGGGGCCGTTCCCGCTCACTCGTACGGCGGCTCCTCGGACGACCTGAACATCGCCGGGGACCACGCGCCCTGGCCGATCACGTCGTCGTAGCCCGTCGTCGCCCGGGCCCAGCCGTAGCCCATCGGATCGATGCCGGCGGGCGCGCGCCAGCCGTACGGATCGATCGTGCCGGGCGCCGCGCTGCGGATGTAGCCGATGGCCTCTTCCTCGCTCGTCCGGACGGCGAAGGGGACGTGGTAGCCGAACGCATCGCCTTCGGCGACGGTCTTGCCGTTCGTGTTGCTGATCCGGATCAACCCGAAGTGGAGGTGCGGACCACTCGAGGCACCGGTGGTGCCGGAGTAGCCGAGGAGCTGGCCCGGCGCGACGCGCTGGCCGGTCACGACGGAGAGCACGCCGAGGTGCGCGTAGTACGCGATGAAGCTCTCGGCGTACGTCGGATCCGAGCCGATGTCGTAGCGGACGTAGAGCTCCTTCTGGAACGTCGTCCCGCCGGTCGACAGCGATGCGAGGTGGCGATCGCGCGCGCTGACCACCGTGCCGTAGCCGAGCGACTTCAGCGGCGTGCCCTCGTTGATGTTGTAGTCGTACGAGTTGGACTGATCCCAGCCGGTGTAGCTGACGTGGCGGCCGCGATTGTCGACGATCTGGGAGCTGATGGTGGAGCCGTTGCCGAACTGCGCGAGCGGCACCGGGCAGGCGAGCGTCCCGGTGGGATCATCGGCGCGACACTTCGCGACGTGATCGAACACGTGCCCGACCGAGTAGCCACGCCCGCCATACAGCGGCTCGCGCCAGGCGCTCGTGATCATCGGCGACTGGAAGATGCGCATCTGGCGCGGCGAGGCCGTGAACACGCAGCGGTTCGCGGTGTGGCCGACGGCGTTGTACGCATTCACGAGGGCGGTGGTGCCGCTCGAGTGCTCGAGGACCTGGCCGTTGGTGCACTTCACGAGGACGCTGTTCTCGCCCGTCGTCGAGTAGATGCCGGCGCGGATGACGGTGGCGCCCGGGTGCCGCGCCGCGAGCGTCGCGCACGGCGTGCTGCCGCGCCACTCGAAGTCCCACGTGCCGTCGGCCTTGTGCACGTTGCAGTAGTGCCCGCTATCGGCGGGCTCGTTGTTCGCGCGCGCCGGCGTCAGCCAGTCGAGGCCGAACGATCCCTTGGTGCAGAGGCCTGGCTTGATCGTCGGCTGGGTGCCGGCGCCCTTGCACGTCACGAGCGCGTGCGAGTAGCCGTTGGTGTTCTGGATCCGATCGAGGCAGTAGTTGCCGCTGGTGTACGTCGTACACCAGCTCGTCGCGAGCGGCCCACGGCACGCCGGATCCTCGGCGTCGGCTTCGCCGCTCGCGTCGTTGTCGATGCCGTCCGTGCAGTTCGCTTCGCTGAACGAGAACCGCACGAGCCGGCGCCCGAAGAAGCCGTTCGTCGCGAGGGCGAACATCGTGTTGGAGTCGTCGGCCGTGATCGAGGTGATCGAGAGGCCGGGGTTGGGGAACGACGACCAGCCGTTCTGGCCGTAGAGCAGCGTGTCGTTGTAGTAGAGCGTGTCGTCCACGTTCGCTCCGAACGCGCGGTTGCGCTTCCGGTACGTCAGGCCATCGGCAACGAGCGCCGTGTACGTGGCTCTCGAGCCCGCGCCGGTCACCAGGTTCGTGCCGAGGTTGTCAGCGCGCTCCGTCCAGCTCGCGCCCTGCGTGTGGGTATCGGTGGGGTTGCGCAGCTGGCTCGAGTGCAACGTGCCGACGCCGCCGGCGAACGCCAGCGCGTAGATGTTGCCCATGCCGCCCTGGAGCTCCGTGGTGCCCGTCGGGACCGACAGCGTCGTCGAGCCCACCGTTCGCGACCAGACCGCCGAGCTGCCGCTCGCGTGGGGTTTGAGCTGGCCATCCGCGCCGGTGTTCGCGTGCCACAGCAGCCCGTCGGCATCGAGCGAGAACAGGTGGTGGCGATCGCACGCGATCTGCGTGCCCTTGGTGCCCGCCGTGACCTCCTCCCACGCACCCAGCCCGGCCGCGAGGTTCACCCACAACGTCCCGTCGGTGCGACTCGCGTACAGCACGCCCTGACCGCACGACGTGATCCGGGAGGTCAGGCCGCTGATCGGATCCAGCTGCATGACCTTGAGGCTCTGGCCTCGCACCGTGTACGTGCCCAGCACCGTGATCGCCGAGCTGGTCGTGCTCACCTCCGGCTCCTCGAGAGGCTCCTCCTCCGTCACACAGCCGCCACCGAGTGCCGCGGCGAGGACCGCGATCACCGCCCGAGCTGGGAGACCGTTCGAACTACCATGATTGCTACGCATGCTCTGCTCCCTTGAAGCCGGCGCGAACCCGTCGCGCGCGCCCGGGTAGTGCAGGCAGGCGGGCCGGTGTGACAGCCAAACGTCGTGGCCGCTCGGCCGGCCCGAGATCCCGATGGCAGCCTCTCCGCGCCTCTACTAGGATGCCCGCGTGCCCGCCACCCCGACCAGCGTTGCGACCGTGCGCGGGGTCCTCGCGGAAGGCCTGCCCCCCGACGTGTCGCTCGAGGCGGTCGCGCGGACGGTCGAGCGGATCGCGGCCGCCGGTCGCGCCGCGTGGCCCGACATCCACCTCGACGCCACGCTGATCGCGCGCGGGTTCGCGACGCGGCTGCGCGACGACGCCGCCCATCGCAGCGCCGAGGACGTCGAGGGCGTCGCGCAGCACGATGCCGACGTCTACCTCGCGATGGCGCTCGCCGCCGGCGAGCCGACGGCGCTGCGCACCTTCGAGAGCCGCTACGTGCCGCAGATCGATCTCGCGCTCCGCCGGCTGCGGCTGCCGGCCGGCACCGCCGACGACGTCAAGCAGACGGTCCGCGTCGACCTGCTCGTCGGCGAGGGCACGCCGAAGATCGCCGACTACGCCGGTCGCGGCGAGCTCGTCGGCTGGCTCCGGGTCACCGCGACGCGCAAGGCGCTGTCGCTGCTGCGCCGCACGAAGCGCGAGGAGTCGCTCGACGACATCCTGCTCGACCACTGGACCGACGGCGCGCCCGATCCGGGCACCCAGCACCTGAAGACCAAGTACCTCGGGGAGCTCAAGCGCGCGATCCACGAGGCCTTCGCCGCGCTCGAGGTCCGGCAGCGCAACCTGCTACGCCAGCACATCCTCGACGAGCTCACGATCGACGATCTCGCACGCCTCTATCGCGTGCACCGCGCCACCTGCGCGCGCTGGGTCGCCGACGCGCGCGCCGAGCTCGGCAAGCACACCCGCAAGCGGCTGGTCGCGGCACTCGGTCTCGAGCGCGACGAGGTCGACAGCCTGCTGCGCTTCCTCGACAGCGACATCGAGCTGTCGATCTCGCGCATCCTGCACGACGCGAAGGGCTCCGCGCCGTGACGACGCCCTGCCCGCCCGCCGAGCAGCTGCTCGACTTCGCTGGCGGCAAGCTGGCCGACGCTGCGAGCGCCGCGATCGAGGCGCACATCGACGCGTGCGCGACGTGCCGCACCACCCTGTCGTCGCTCGCGAAGAGCGAGGTGCTGCCGACGTCCACCTTCGGTCGCTACCGCCTCGAGACCGTGCTCGGTCAGGGCGGGATGGGCATCGTCTATCGCGCGTGGGACCCGCAGCTCGCGCGCCCGATCGCGATCAAGATCGTGCGGCACGCCGGCGCTGATCGGGGGCTCCGCACGCGCCTCGTGCGCGAAGCCCAGAGCCTCGCGCGGCTCTCGCATCCCAACGTCTGTCACGTCTACGACGTCGGCACCGATGGCGACGAGGTGTGGGTCGCGATGGAGCTGATCGACGGCACCACGCTCCGCCAGTGGGCGACGGGACGCACCGGCACGCCCCCGCTGCTGACCGAGTTGCTGCCGGTCCTCCTCGGGGCCGCCGAGGGGATCGCGGCGGCCCATGCCGCCGGGCTCATCCATCGCGACATCAAGCCGGAGAACGTGCTCGTCACCCGCGCCGGCCGACCCGTCGTCACCGACTTCGGGCTCGCCCGCATCGAGCTGCCGATCGATCCCGAGGGCGCGACGATGACCGGCGATCCGCAGCTCACCGCGACCGGCGCGATCGCGGGCACGCCGGCGTACCTCGCACCCGAGCAGCTCACCGGCGACGTCATCGACGCGCGCGTGGATCAGTTCGCGTGGGCGGTGATGGCCTGGGAGCTGCTCACCGGCGTGCGGCCCTTCCCGCTCCTCGCCGCGGTCCGGCTCGACGCGATCCGGGCCGGCGTCACGCGCCCGCCGAGCCTGCCCGCCCCGCTCGCGGCCGCGCTCACC
>JALZOI010000542.1 GCA_030857245.1 Myxococcota bacterium | reverse complement strand
CCCGGCCCCCGCGCGCAGCCCGCGGCGAGGTGGAGCGCGACGAGCGTACCGGCGAGGACGGAGCGTGCGGTCATGGTGCGGTCCGCCTGGAGCAACGGCCGCGCCACCCGCAACCGCGCGGAACCACTCGTTGATGCGCGCGACTGCACCGGTGCACCCCGAGGTGCAGCCGAGGTGCGCGGCGCGCTACCTCGCGCCAGCGCGGCCCCGGCTCAGTTGCACGACGACGCGTGCGCGAGCGTCTTCGCGTCGAGCACGCACCTGCGGGAGGCATCGGACCAGCTCGCCTTCGCGCACTCCGCGAGGATCTGCTCGATGGCCGCCGGCAGCTCGGTCTCGAGCTTGCGCTTCAGCTTCTCGACCTCCGCCCGCGACAACGTCCGGGCCCGCGCCTCGGCCTCCGCGCCGATCAGCTCGCCCGCCTTCACGGCGACCTGGCCGCACGAGATCGCGTTCGCCGGCTCGCCGGGTGCGGCCGGCTCCTCGGGCGCGGCCGGCTCCTCGGTCGACGTGCCGGCGCCGTCGCGCGACCACGGCTCGCGGTGCGAGCCCTTCGGCGCCTCGGCCATCGGGACGGTCGGCTGGTAGTCGATGGTGAGCGCCGCGCCACTGGTGAGGTGCGGCGCGAGCAGCTGCTCCCACGCCTTCTTGATCTTCTTGTACTCGTCGGGGCATCGCATCGCGCGCGCCATCGGCAGCGTGCCGGACTGGATGAAGTCGCCGTGCCGCTTCGGGTCGGACCCGAAGATCAGGCACATGATGTTGTAGAAGCGCTGCTGGTCGAAGGCGTGCTCGTCCCAGAACGGCGTCGAGTGCTCGCCCTTCGACTGCTGCTGGAACCAGTAGGCGCCCGCCAGCGCCTGCGCGACGCCGCCCTCACCGCTGGCGATCAGGATCAGCGTGGCGAGCTGATCGGCCGAGTCCTCCTCGCGGCCGACCGCCGGAAGGTCGAGCAGATCGATCAGCCCGTGCCCGACCTCGTGGAAGAAGCCGAACATCGTCGCCCCCATCACCGCGTTGCCGAGCTCGGCCTCGGACTTCGCGTCGGCCTTGAAGATGCCGACGAAGTAGTCGAGCAGCTCGTAGCAGACGATGATCCGCTTGCCGATCGGATCGTAGAACGCGTTGATCGTGTTGCACGTCACCGTGTTGATCTCGATCGCCTTGGGCAGGCGCACGGTGCGGTTGAGGCCCTCGGCGACGTTGTCGAACATCCGGTTCGCGACGAACAGCGAGCGGTACTCCTCGTGGTTCTTCTGCCGTGACGGGTTGTAGGTGACCTTGAAGCCGGCGCTGGTGCCGCCGCCGAGGTCCTTGAGCTCGACGCGCCCCGCGACCCGGCTTCTCGATCTGCGAGACCTCGACCTTCTGCTCGAGCCGCTTCGGGGGCGATGGCGCGCCCGCCCACGGATCGATCTTGTTCAGCTTGTGGCCGCACTTCTCGCCGAGCTTCGTATCGGAGCCCGGCGGTGGACCACCCGCCCACGGGTCGGCGCCGGCGGCGACGATCTCTTCGCTGCCCGCGCTGCCACTCCCCGCGGCGCTGCCCGTGCTCGCCGGCTCTCCGCTCGCCGGCGCCGGGTCGATCGCACCGGGACCGCCCGTGCGGCCGGTCGTGAACGCCGACTCCTGCTTGCACGCACCGCCGAGGATCAGCACGACGGCCACCCACGCTCGCATCGACATGCGTCGACACTAGCGCAGTTACCCGATCGTCACGGGATGTTCCCGGCGATCGCGTGGCGCGGGTCCGGCTTGGGCGTCGGGTCGGGTTCGGGCTCGACCGTGATCACCACGCGGTCGAACGTCCGCGCGGTCAGATCGCCGAGCGCGATCGACGAGCTTCCGGTGCCGTCGGCGAGCGTCTGGAAGCGGCCCGTCGAGGTCGCGTCCTCGTCACCGCCCGCGAGCCAACCCTCGTAGACCTCACCGGTCAGCGGCGGTAGACCGACGACGCTGATGTCGATGCGGCCCGTGGCGGTCTCGATGCGTGCCATGCCCGTCGCGCCTGCCGGCGCGGTGTCGTCCGCGTTCTCCTTCACGAGCGGCACGTCGATGCTGCGGTCGCCGAGGGGATCGCCACCCGCGCATCCGCCGACGATCAGGAGGCTCGCGATCCATCCCGGGATGGATCGCACCGGCCGCGAGGTGCCCGTGCTTGGTTCGTTCTTCATGGGCTCGCTCGGTGCAAGCGCAGGACCGAGGGTCGACCGCGCCACGGGACCCGCGCGCGCGCCCTGGCTGTGCGCGCGCTCCCCGCGGGGGAGCACGTCGCGGCGCCGTGCCTCGTTGCGATGAATCGAACGCGAGGTTCGGTTCTCGCGAACGATGGTCAACGCCCCGCGCGGCGCTCAGTAGTCGTCGTGATCGACGACGGTCAGCGAGCCGGCGCCCGATGCCTCGAGGGCGGTCTGCGCCTGCTCGGCCGTGGTCACGGCGACGGTGACGGCGGACTCGGGGCGCAGGCAGCGGCCGCACGCGGCGCGGACATCCGACGCGGCGAGCTGGCCGAGCTCCTCGGGCATCTTCGACGTGAAGCCGACGGGCAGATCGAACACGGCATCGCGGACGGCGAGCTGCATCCGCTGGCGCGCGGTCGCGATGTGGAACGGCATCGCGCCGATCAGGTAGCTGCGCGCGAAGTCGACCTCGTCATCGGTCGGGCCCTGGGCGGCGTAGTCGGCGAGCAGATCAAGCGTGAGCGCGATGGCGGGGCCGGCGACCTCGATGCCGGCCGCCATCCAGACCTCGAACCAGTGGGGCAGCCGCGAGCGCCGCAGCGCGCAGCCGGCGCCGTAGCTCCAGCCGCGCTTGACGCGGATCTCCTGCATCAGCCGCGAGCTGAACATCCCGCCGAGCACGGCCTCCGCGATCGCCATCGCGGCGGTGTCAGGCTCGCCGTAGCGGATCGACAGGTGACCGATGCGGAGCTGCGCCTGCGTGCGATCCGACTTGTCGACGAGGATCACGCGGCGGCCGTTCGCGGGCACGATCGGGGTCGCGAGCTGCCCAGCGGGGCGGGGCGTCGCGGGCAGCCGCTGGACGAGCCGGTCGACGAGCCGCGCGGCGGTGGCCTCGTCGATGTCGCCGGCGAGGCCGATCACGAGGTTGTCGGCGACGACCTCACGGCGCCAGACGGCCATCGCGGCCTCGCGATCGATCCGCGCGAGCGACGCCTCGGTGCCGAGCGAGGTCCGACCGTACGCGTGACCGGGCGAGCACAGCCAGTCGAACCAGCGCGTGGCGAGCGCGCTGTCGTCGTCGCGGATCTCGTCGAGCACCTGCGGCGTCTCGCGGAGCAGGCGCGCGTGCTCGGCCTCGTCGAACCGCGGCTCGGCGAGGATGTCGGCCGCGAGCTCGATCACCGCCTCGAGGTGGCGCGAGAGCGCGAGCCCCGAGACCGAGACCGCGTCGCGCGACACGCCGACGTCGAGCGAGGCGCCGAGGTTGTCGAGCGTCTCGTCGAGCTCGGCGCGATCGCGCCGGCCGGCGCCGCGGCGCGCGAGCAGGGCGGCGTGGCGATGCAAGCCCTCGACGCCGAACGGATCGGCGGACGCGCCGCCCCGGATCGCGATGTCGAACCACACCAGCGGGGTGTCGTGCGACGGCTCGATGATGACGACCGGCCCGCGCGGCTGACTCATGCGGAGGTGTCCTCGTCGGCGTCGTCCTCGTCGCCGTCGTCGTCACCGTCCTCGGGCGTCGCGACGACGATCGTCCGGCGCTCGGGGCGGAGGTAGTGCTTGATCACGCGCGCGACATCCTCGGGCGTCACCGCCGCGAGGCGCTCGGCCAGCGTGTTGACCTTGCGGAAGTCGCCGAGCGCGGTCTCGTAGTGGCCGAGCGCCTCGGCGCGACCGTCGATGTCGACGAGCGACGACCAGAAGTCAGTCTCGGCGAGCGCCTTCGCCTTCTCGACCTCGACCGCGAGCGGCGGCTTGTCGACCATCAGCTGGAGCTCCTGGTCGACGATGCCGAGGATCTCGTCGGCGCTGTGACCGCGCGCCGCGGTGACGGCGAGCCGCATCAGCGACGGATCGCGGAACGGCGTGAGCTGCGCATCGACCGACGAGGCGACCTCGCCCTCGATGACCAGCCGGCGATAGAGCCGCGCCGACGGGCAGCCGGCGAGCAGCGTCGCGACGATCTCGAGCACCGCCCAGTCGGGGTCATCCTGGCCGGGCGCCTTGTAGCCGACGAGCAGCCGGTCGGTCGCGATCGGCTTGGGCGCGCGGACCACGCGCTCGCGAGTCTGCTCGGGCTCGACGAGGCGGCCCGTCTCGGCCGGCAGCGTGCCCGGCTCGATGCCTCCGTAGTGCTGCGCGACGAGCTCGAGCAACGCGGCCTCCTCGAAGTCTCCGCAGCACACGATCGTCGCGCTGTTCGGCGCGTACCAGGTCTTGTAGAACGCCTGGATGTCGGGGAGCGACAGCGCTCGGATGTCCTCCATCCAGCCGATCGTCGGCCACCGGTAGGGGTGCAGCGTGAACGCCTGCGCCATCAGCTGCTCGTCGAGCCAGCCATCGACGTCGTCCTCGACCCGCTCGCGGCGCTCGTTCGTGACGACGTCGCGCTCGCTCTCGACCGGCGTGTGCTCGAGCACGAGGTGCTGCATGCGCTCGGCCTCGAGCTTGACGCCGAGCGCGAGGTCGCGGGTCGGCAGCGACAGGCGGTAGTACGTCCAGTCGACCCAGGTGGCGGCATTGGACTCGCCGCCGGTGCGCTCGACGAGGCGATCGAACTCGCCGGGCGGCAGGCTCTGCGTCTGGCCGAACATCAGGTGCTCGAACAGGTGCGCCATGCCCGTCGCACCCGGCCGCTCGTGCCGCGAGCCGACGCGGTACCAGGTCTGCAGCGCGACGATCGGGCTGCGCCGATCGACGGCGGTGATCAGGCCGAGGCCGTTCCCCAGCCGGAACCGCCGCGCCATCACGCCGCGGCCGACCGGTGCCTCGGCCTCGAGCTGCCACGCCTGCGTCATCGATCGTTGATACCACGCAAAGCGCGCGCGGGTTCCGCGGTCGTCACGATCCGAAGGAAGGCTCGATGGTCAAGCCGGCGTGACTCGCGATCTCTCGCAGCGCCGGCGCGCCGCGGAACAGCTCGCCGGGCGCGCGCATCCCGATCGGCCCGACGCCACGGCTCGCGAGGCTGCGCGCCGCCCACGCGGTGCACGCGGCGGAGGTCCGGTAGAGATCGTGACCACGCACGACGATCTGCGCGGCGGAGAAGCCGCGGCGGACCTGCGCGATCACCGCGAGCTGCGTGCGCGTGTAGTCGGTGTCGGGTGGAGCGTACGGCGCGAGCAGCTGGCTCGCCGCGCGCGGCACCAGGGGCAGGGCGCGCG
>JALZOI010000074.1 GCA_030857245.1 Myxococcota bacterium | reverse complement strand
GGCTTCGACGGCATCGAGCTCCACTACGCCCACGCATACACGATGGCGTCGTTCCTGTCGGCGCTCAACACGCGCGACGACGGCTACGGCGGCCCGCGCGAGCAGCGCGCGCGGCTGCCGCTCGAGGTGATCGCCGCCGTCCGCGAGCGCATCGCGCGCCGGGGCGTGCTCGGCTGCCGCTACCTCGGCGATGACGTGATCGAGGGCGGCAACCACGTCGAGGACGCGGCGTGGTTCGGCGTCGAGCTCGCGCGCGCGGGCCTCGACTTCCTGTCGATCTCGAAGGGCGGCAAGTTCGAGGATGCCAAGCAGCCCAAGGTCGGGTGGTCGGCGTACCCGTACACCGGCCGCTCGGGCTACGAGTGCATGCCGACGATCTACTCGGACGCGCAGGGCCCGTTCGCCCGCAACGTGTCGATCGCCGGCACGATCCGCGCGGCCGTGCGGGACGCCGGGTTCGAGACGCCGGTGGTCGCCGCCGGCGGGATCTGCGCGTTCGATCAGGCCGAGGGCATCCTCGCGCGCGGCGAGGCCGACTTCGTCGCATCGGCGCGCCAGAGCCTCGCGGACCCCGACTGGTTCCTCAAGATCCGGCAGGGCCGCGGCGCCGACATCCGCCGCTGCGAGTTCACGAACTACTGCGAGGCGCTCGACCAGCAGCACAAGCAGGTGACCTGCAAGCTCTGGGATCGCGACGCCCTCGATGCCCCCGACGTCACGCTCTCGAGCGACGGCAAGCGCCGCCTGATCGCGCCGCGCCGGCGCCGGTAGCTCGGCCGCAGAGGACGGCCGCAGAGGACGGCCGCAGAGGACGGGTCGCCAAGGCCGCCGAGCGCGCCATGGCCGCC
The DNA here is from genome assembly GCA_030857245.1 of Myxococcota bacterium. Taxonomy (GTDB): domain Bacteria; phylum Myxococcota_A; class Polyangia; order Haliangiales; family Haliangiaceae; genus JABFXX01. Next base: position 16,696 of record JALZOI010000074.1, on the reverse strand, counting down.
AAGGATCAAGTCAGGAGGGGAATGCTCCTCCTGGATCATTTTCCTTGGCGCGCTCGGCGGCCTCGGCGGCCTTGGCGACCCGTCTCGTCGCGTACTAGCTCTTGCGCGCCTTGCGCGCCGTGCGGCTCGCGCGCGGCTTGCGCGGCTTGCCGCGGCCACTGCCGCTCTTCTTGCCGCCGCCGTCCTGCTTGTTGACGGTGGCCCACGCGATCCGCTCGGCCGCCGCCTCCGAGCGACCGCTCTCCTTCGCCGACTTCTCGATGTGTTCGGCCTGACGCTTCTGCTTCTCGGTGTACGTGCTCTTGCTGCCTCGGGGCATCACGTCCTCGCTTTCCCGAGGACGTCGGTGCAGCCGACGTGCCGCGAGCGCGCGTCCCGCTCGCGTGGCCTGCGCCTTGCCTGTTGATCACCTCAACAAAGGGAGATCCGTCATGAACAAGTTTCGCAGGACCCTCGGCGCCACTTCACTGGTCCACGACAAGGTCGTGAACCTCTCGGGCCAGGACATCGGACGCATCGAGGAGCTCATGATCGACGTGACCACCGGCCGCGTCGCGTACGCGGTGCTCTCGTTCGGCGGCTTCATGGGCATCGGCAACAAGCTGTTCGCGCTGCCGTGGTCGGCGGTCACCGTCGACGAAGCGAAGAAGCGCTTCGTCTGCAACGTGACCCGCGAGTCGCTCGAGAAGATGCCGGGCTTCGACAAGGAGCACTGGCCCGATCTCAACGACCTCGAGTACGCGACCGGCGTCTACCGCCAGTGGGGCGCGACGCCGTACTGGACCTGACCGACCCCGCGAGCCCGCGTGAGAACGCCAGATCGGTGACCACGCGCGGAAGCGCCCATCCCGCCGCACGACGCGCGCTGGGGCTCGTGAGCCCCGAGAGCCGGGAGCGTCAGACCGCGGCGGCGCCCGCTTCGGGCGCGCGGTCGGCAACATCACTGATGCCTTCCTTCCGCGCGCAATGCGCACAGCAGAAGTACTGACCCCGGGCCTCCATGCCCTGGCCGATGATCGGCACCTTGCAGTGCTGGCAGCGCGGAGCGAGCGTCTGGATCGCGCACTGGAACGAATCGAAGATGTGGGTCGTTCCCCCGATCAAGATCTCGAACGCCTTGTCGTAGGTATTGCCGCAGCATTCGCAGGTCTTCATGACGCAGGCGACGCTGCAAGCGGCTTGCCGTCAGGCGCCGCTCGCGGTGGAACATCCCTTGCTGCCAGGGTCACCATGACCCGCGCCACGAAACCCATCCGCATGGCCGTGATCGGGCAGGGGCACTTCGCCCAGGTCGCCGTGCTCCCCGCGATCGAGCAGCTCGAGAGCGTCGAGCTGGCCGCGCTGGTCTCGGGCTCCGAGCACAAGCTGCTCGAGCTCGGCGAGCGCTACGGCGTGCGCCGGCGCTGTCGCTACGACCAGCTCGACGAGCTGCTCGCGGGCGGCGACGTCGACGCGGTCTACGTCGCGGTCCCGAACGACATGCACGCGGAGCTCACGGTGATCGCGGCGCGCCACGGCGTCCACGTGATGTGCGAGAAGCCGATGGCGCCGACCGAGGCCGAGTGCATGCAGATGATCCGCGCGTGCGAGCAGCGCCACGTCAAGCTGATGGTCGCGTACCGGCTCCACTTCGAGGCCGCGAACCTGATCGCGATCGAGATCGCCCGCGGCGGCGAGATCGGCGAGCCGCGGATGTTCACGTCGGTGTTCTCGATGCAGATCCGCACCGGCAACACCCGCACCCAGCCGCGGCGCGGCGCCGGCCCGATCTACGACATCGGCATCTACTGCGTGAACGCCGCGCGCTACCTGTTCCGCGCCGAGCCGCTCGAGGTCACCGCGATGAAGCTCACCGGCCAGGATCCGCGGTTCACCGCCGTCGAGGAGGCGTGCGCGGTGACGATGCGGTTCCCGCAGGAGCGCGTCGCGCAGTTCACGTGCAGCTTCGGCGCACACGATCGAGCGCACTACCAGGTGGTCGGCACCGAGGGCTACCTGATGCTCGAGAACGCGTACGAGTACGCCTCCGAGATGAAGCTGCACGTCGAGGGCAAGTCCGGCTCGAAGGCGCGCACGTTCGCCAAGTGCGATCAGATCGCCGCCGAGATCGACTACTTCGCGAAGTGCATCATCGAGGACCAGGATCCCGAGCCGAGCGGCTGGGAGGGCCTCGCCGACATCCGCATCATCCAGGCGATCCAGGCGTCGGCGCTGTTCGGGCGCGCGGTGCCGATCGAGCCCGTGCCGCGACCGCACCGCCCCGACCTCGGGCAGGAGATCCGGATGCCGTCACACGAGATGCCCGCGCTGGTCGACGTCGAGCAGCCCACCAAGTAACCTGGTCCCGGCATGGACGGGCTGACGACGATGACCTACGCGGTCGACGGGCGGATCGCGCGGATCACGCTCGATCGCCCGGCCCGCGGCAATGGCCTGACGTTCACCACGCCGCGCGAGCTCGCGGCGTGCGTCGAGGCCGCGAACCTCGATCCGGGCGTCCACGTGATCGCGCTCGCCGGCACCGGCAAGGGCTTCTGCGGCGGCTACGACCTCGAGGCGACGGCCGAGCAGGGCATGCAAGGCCTGCCCGCCGTCGGTCCGCCGGGCTCGCCGATGGATCCCGTGGTGCAGCGGGACAACCACGATCCCGCGATGACGTGGGATCCCGTCATCGACTACCAGATGATGTCGCGCAACGTGCGCGGGTTCATGAGCCTGTTCCACAGCGACAAGCCCGTCGTCTGCAAGGTCCACGGGTTCTGCGTCGCGGGCGGCACCGACCTCGCGCTGTGCAGCGACCTCCTCGTGATCGAGGACACCGCGAAGATCGGCTATCCGCCGGCGCGCGTGTGGGGCGTCCCGACGACGGCGCTGTGGGTCCATCGCATCGGCCTCGAGAAGTCGAAGCGGCTGCTGTTCACCGGCGACTGCCTGTCGGGGACCGAGGCGGTCGCGTGGGGCCTCGCCATCGAGTGCGCGCCGCGCGACCAGCTCGATGCGCGCTTCGAGATCTTGCTCGAGCGGATCGCGCGCACGCCGATCAACCAGCTCGTGATGATGAAGCTGATGCTCAACCAGTCGGCGTACGCCGGCGGGCTGCAGCAGAGCCAGCTGCTCGGCACCGTGTTCGATGGCATCGCGCGGCACACGCCCGAGGGCTACGGCTTCGCGGCGCGCGCCGCCGATGCCGGGTTTCGGCAGGCGGTGCGGGAGCGCGACGAGCCGTTTGGCGACGCCGGGCCGTCGACGTTCAAGGGATGATCGATCCGACGAGCATGGTCCTCGTCGGCGCCGCTGCGATGGCAGCGGGCGCGGTCAACGCGATCGCCGGCGGCGGGAGCCTGATCACGTTCCCGACGCTCGTCGCGGTCGGCCTCTCGCCCGTCACCGCGAGCATCACGAACACCGTCGCGCTGTGCCCGGGCTACCTCGGGGCCACGCTCGCCCAGCGGCGCGACCTCGCCGGGCAGGGCCGGCGGGCGGCGTGGCTGCTGCCGATCGGCGCGATCGGCGGCGTGCTCGGCGCGCTGCTCCTGCTCAACACCGGTGAGCGCGCGTTCGACATCGTCGTGCCGTTCCTGCTGCTCCTCGCCGCGCTGCTCGTCGGGTTCCAGACCCGGCTCCGCGGCTGGTTGTTCGGGCCCGACAAGCCGGCGGCCCCGAGCCGCGCGGAGGGCTGGGCGATGGTGCCGGTCGGGCTCGCGGCGATCTACGGCGGCTACTTCGGCGCGGGCCTCGGCGTCATGATCCTCGCCGCGCTCGGCATCGTGCTCGCCGACAACCTCACCCGGATCAACGCGCTGAAGCAGAGCGTCTCGTTGTGCGTCAACGTCGCCGCGGCGATCGTGTTCCTGAGCTCGGGCCGCATCGACTGGCCGATCGCCGGCGTCATGCTGGTCGGCGCGCTGATCGGCGGCGTGATCGGCGGCAAGCTCGCGAGCCGGATCCCGGCGAGCTACCTGCGCGCGCTCGTGGTCGTCCTCGGGATCGGGCTCTCGATCGTCTACTTCGCGCGGCTGTGAGCACGACCATTACCTCGTGAAGACGAGCACTTGGCCGCCGCTCACGACGGGTTGCAGCGCCACCGATTGGTGGCACTGAAAGCCCCATTGGAAGTGGTTCGCGCGTGCGTGTTACCGATGATCCGTGCAGCACTTCCTCGTTGTGATGGCGCTCCTCGCCGCGGGATGCGGGACCGACTCGATGGACGACTTCGGCCCGGATGCCGGCACCGACCCCGAGCCCCAGCCCGATGCCGGGGTCCCGCCGGTCACCGGCACGCCGTCGATCGAGGGCACCGACGTCTCGACGTTCGAGCGCAGCACGTGCTCGACGTCGGTCGTGCTCGCGCTGTCGCGCCAGATCGCGGAGGAGGTCGACTGCCTCAAGCCGGGCCAGCTCATCCCGTTCGAGGCCGGCCCGCGCATCCAGTTCAACGGCTCGGCGATCCTGCCGTACCTCGGCGCGAAGGCGCGCACCGACCTGTACGCGGCGGCCGCGGCGGGCGGCGGCAAGATCATCCGCGTGAACAGCGCGTTCCGCAGCGTGGCCCAGCAGTACCTGCTGCGGCGCTGGTTCGAGCTCGGTCGCTGCGGCATCACCGCCGCGGCGCAGCCGGGTAGCTCCAACCACGAGAGCGGCCGCGCGCTCGATCTCCAGAACTACAACGAGTGGATCTCGCTGTTCGCCGCCCGCGGCTGGTCGCACTCCGTCCCCGGCGATCCGGTGCACTTCGATCACACCGGCTCGCCCGACATCCGCGGCACCGACGTGCTCGCGTTCCAGCGGCTGTGGAACCGCAACGCACCGAACGACAAGATCGCGGAGGACGGCTCGTACGGTCCGATGACCGCCTCCCGGCTCGCCCGCGCGCCGGCCGAGGGCTTCGGCATCGGGGCGAACTGCCCGACCGCCCGCGCGAACCCGCGCCAGGAGCTTCCGCCCGGCGCGTTCGATCCGGACGGCCACTACGACGGCCACCTCCACGGCGACACCACGCGGACGCCCGTCGGCGAGGCCTGCGGCGCCGAGCTGATCACCGCGTCGCCGTAGCGTCACCGACGCGGCGCGTCTCGTCCCCTCAGCGCCGCGTGGTCGGCGACGCACGACCGTGCCTACCCGCACGGCGCTCCATGCCGACCAAGCAGTTGACCTGCGTACGCCCGGGTGCCAGGGTGATCGAGCGCACCCTCGGCTTGGTATGCTCACCGCCACCGCTGTCTTCGACGCGCTTGCTCAGCCCGTGAGCGTGTTCCTGCTCGATGGGACGTACGAATACATCAACCGTGCGGGCGCGGCCGTGATCGCGATGGACGCAGCGGCCGTCGAGGGCCGCCGGTACCTGGAGTTCTTCCCCGAGCTCGCCGAGCAGCCCTTCGATGTGGGCTTCGCACGCGTGGCCTCCGGGGTGTCGTCACTCGAGCACCTGGAGCTGCACCACGGGGCGACGGATCGTTGGTCGAGCCAGCGGCTGCAGCGCGTGAACGACCGCGTGATCGTGTGGGGCGAGGACATCACGGCGCGGAAGGCGGCCGAGCGTGCTCGCGAGGTCGAGCGCACCCGCCTGCTCCACCTGCTCGCGCAGGCGCCGTTTGCCGTGGTGGTCTACGAGGGAGCCGACCATCGCGCAGCGCTGTCGAATCCGAAGCACGACGAGATGGTCTCCGGGCGCGTGCGCATCGGCATGCCGCTGGTGGAGTCCATGCCGGAGCTCGCGGGTCAACCCGTGATCGCGGTGCTCGACGAGGTGTTCTCGACAGGGGCGACGCGGGTCGCCGAGCAGATGCGCGTGGAGCTCCTGCGCGACGGCGCGATGCAGCCGCGCTGGTTCGATCTGACGTGGCAACCGCTCCGCGGCCCCACCGGCGCCGTGACGGAGGTCCTGGTGTGCGCCGTGGACGTCACGGTGCACGTGCAGGCGCAACAGCGACGCGAAGCGGCCCGCGCCGAGGCGGAAGCCTCGCAGCGCCTGACGGCGGCGGTCACCGCGAATACGACCCTCGGCCTCGTCATGATGGATGCGAGCCAGCACTGCACGTTCATGAATCCGGCAGCCGAGCGCATCGTCGGGTCCACGTTCGCCGAGATCGCCGCGCTCGATCGACCGCTGCACGACATCATCCATCACCGCCGCCCGGATGGCTCGCACTACCCGATGGCCGAGTGCCCGATCGATCGGGCGCTGCCAGCCCGCCTGCAGGAGTATGGCGAGGACGTCTTCGTCCGCCGCGATGGGACCTTCTACCCGGTCTCGTTCACCGCGAGCCCGATCCTCGACCGCGGAGTCGCGATCGGGACGATCATCGAGCTGGCCGACATCACCGAGCGCAGGCAGGCCGAGCACCTCGCCCGCGTGACCGAGCAGAAGTTCACCACGATCTTCGAGCGCGCGCCGTTTCCGATCTGCCTCGTCGCGGCCGCTTCCACGAGGATCGTGGACGTCAATCCCGCGTGGGTCGAGCTGATCGGCTATGCGAAGCACGAGGCGGTCGGCCGCACGTCGGTCGAGCTCGGCATGTCCCGCGATCACGAAGCGCGCGAGCAGATCCGGGGCGAGCTGCAGCGAACCGGATCCTCGAGAGGCAGCGAAGTCCGCGCGACGACGAGAGCGGGCCGCACGCTCGGGCTCCTCACCAACATCGAGACGATCGAGGTCGACGGCGAGCCTCACTGGCTGGTCACCTCCCAGGACACGACCGAGCAGCGTCATGCGGAGGACGCGCTCCGTGCCAGCGAACGACAGTTTCGCGAGCTCGTGAACAATCTGCCCGAGCTCGCCTGGAGTGCGCGGGCCGACGGTCACATCGATTTCTACAGCCGACGCTGGTACGAGTACACGGGGACCACGCCCGCCGAGATGGAGGGCTGGGGATGGAAGCGCGTGCACGACCCGGCGATGCTCGAGCGGGTGATCGAGAAGTGGACGCACTCCCTCGAGTCGGGCCAACCGTTCGAGATGGAGTTTCCGTTGCGCGCGGCGGATGGCTCGTTCCGCTGGTTCCTGACCCGCGTGCGTCCGTTGCGTGACGCGGCCGGCGCGGTCGTCCGGTGGTTCGGCATCAACACCGACGTCACCGAGTTGCGCCAGGCCGAGCAGCGCGCGCTCGACGCGGTCGCGGCTGCCCAGGCCGCCGTGCGGATGCGCGACGAGTTCCTGTCGATCGCGTCGCACGAGCTCCGGACCCCGCTCACGCCGTTGCAGCTCCAGCTGCAAGGCATCGGCCGCCTCCTGGCGATGCGGGTCCCCGATGTGGCAGAGAAGCTCGCCGGGAAGCTGGTGATCGCGACCCGCCAGACGGAACGGCTCACCCGCCTGATCGATGGCCTGCTCGACGTTGCCCGGATCACGGAAGGCAAGATCGATCTGGATCGCGAGCACGTGGATCTCGCGGGCGTGGCCACCGAGGTCGCCGAGCGTCATCAAGCGCAAGCGCTCGCGGCAGGGTGCCGGATCACGGTCCACGCCGAGCAGCGCGCGGCCGGAACATGGGATCGGCTTCGCATCGACCAGATCCTCACCAACCTCGTGACCAACGCGATCAAGTATGGCGCCGGCAAGCCCATCGATATCGGCATCAAGAGGGTCGACGGCTTCGCCCACGTGGTCGTCCGCGATCACGGCATCGGCATCGCCGAGCACGATCGCCAGCGCATCTTCGAGCGCTTCGAGCGCGCGGTGTCGTCGACGAACTACGGTGGGCTCGGGCTGGGCCTGTACATCGCGCGCCAGCTCGCGGAGGCGCACCACGGGAAGATCACCGTCGAGAGCGCGCCGGGGGACGGTGTGGTGTTCACGTTGACGTTGCCAGCCGATCAAGAGCGGGTCTCATGACCCTGGAGGATCCCCGCTGCGTGATCATGGTCGTCGATGACGATGACGACATCCGGCTCACGATCGCCGAAGCGTTGACCGACGCTGGCCGCCAGGTGCTCACGGCCCGGCACGGCGCCGAGGCGCTCGAGGTGTTGCGCGGCGCTGGCCCGCTGCCGCAGCTGATCCTGCTCGATCTGATGATGCCGGTCATGGATGGGGCGACGTTCTGCGAGCACCGGGATGCCGACGGGCGGCTGCGGCGCATCCCCGTCGTCGTGCTGAGCGCCGATGCCGCGCTGGCCGCGCGCTGCGCGACGCTGGGCGTGCAGGGTCATCACAAGAAGCCGATCGACCTCGACACGCTCTACGCGGTGGTGGCTCGGTACTGCTGACGTCGTCCCCCCGGGCGCCCGGGACGGTCAGCGTCGCGCGTCGTCGAGCCGCTCGCGGACCAGGTGGGCGAGCTTGTTCGGCGCGTAGGGCTTCGCGAGGAAGTTGACGCCCTCGACGAGCGGCTCGCCGTGCACGGCCTGCTCGGCGGCGTACCCGCTCGTGTAGATCACCGGGAGCTCGGGACGTTCGGCGCGCAGCCGGTTGCCGAGCTCGCGACCGGTCACGCCGTGGGGCATCATCAGATCCGTCAGCACGAGATCGATGCGGTCGCCGGCGCGCTGCCACAGCTCGAGCGCGTCGACCCCCGACACCGCCTGCAGCACCGTGTAGCCCCAGCGCCGGAGCAGCGCGATGACGTGGTGGCGGACGATCTCGTCGTCCTCGACGACGAGGATGGTCTCGGTCCCGGTCGGCGGCGTGGCGGGCGCGCGGGTGACGGGGGTCGCGACGGCAGGGGCGACGGCGGCCGGGAGCGCGACGATGAACGCGGTGCCGATGCCGATCACCGACTGCACGTCGATCCAGCCCTTGTGCTGGCGCACGATGCCGTAGACCGTCGCGAGTCCGAGGCCGGTGCCCTTGCCGAGCTCCTTCGTGGTGAAGAACGGATCGAAGATCTGCGGCAACACGGTCGCCGGGATCCCCGCACCGGTGTCGCGCACCGTGAGCGTCACGTAGGTGCCCGGGGCGCCGTCGAGTCCGAAGTCCGTGATCGGCCGCTCGGTCGTCACCGTGCCCGTCTCGATCGTCAGCGTGCCGCCCTCCGGCATCGCGTCGCGCGCGTTGACCGCGAGGTTGAGCAGCACCTGCTCGAGCATGCTCGCATCGGCCTCGACCGCCGGCAGCGACGGCGCCGAGCGGGCGATCACGGTCACGTGCTCGCCGAGGACCCGCTTCAGCATGCGGATCATGTTGCGGACGACCTCGTCGAAGTCGAGTACCTGGGTGCGCAGCCGCTGCGTGCGGCTGAACAGCAGGAGCTGCCGGGTCAGGCTCGCGGCGCGCTCCGTGGCCTGCAGGATCTCCTGCGCGTTCGTGTCGCGGTCCGGGGTCTGGCGATCGAGCAGGTACGCGTTGCACTGGATGACGGTCAGCACGTTGTTGAAGTCGTGCGCGATGCCGCCCGCGAGCTGGCCGACCGCCTCCATCTTCTGCGATTGCAGCAGCTGCGCCTCGAGCCGCCGGCGCTCCGTGGTGTCCATGATGACGCCGATCATGCGCACCGGCTGGCGCTCCTCGTCGTGCAGGATGTAGCCGCGATCGAGCACCGTCGCGTACGTGCCGTCGCCGCGGCGCAGCTGGTACTCGGCATACCAGTGCTCGGCACCGCCGGCGATCGCCTCGTCGAGGCTGCGCTTGATGCTCTCGCGCTCGTCGGGGTGCAGCAGGTCGACCCAGCCATCGATCGCGGTGATGCGCCCGCGGTCGAGCCCGAACTGTTCGACCGCCTGACTCCACCAGATCGCATCGCTGCGCAGGTCCCAGTCCCACACGGCATCGTGGGTGGCCCGGGTGAGCAGCTCGAAGCGTTCGGCGCCCTCGCGGAGCTCGCGCTCGGCGCGCTTGCGGTCGGTGGTGTCGCGGATGAAGCCGGCGAAGATCGGGGGCTCGGTGGCGACCCGCGTGATCGAGAGCTCGAGCGGGAACTCGCTGCCATCCGCGCGCATCCCCGTGAGCTCGAGCCGGCGTCCGAGGTTGGTCTGCAGGCCGCTCGCGAGGTGGTTCGCCAGCCCGTGCTCGTGGTGCGCGCGCAGGGCCGGCGGCACGATCAGATCGCTCATCACCTGGCCGACGACGTCGGCGCGGGCGCGCCCGAACGTGCGCTCGGCGGCGGGGTTGAACTCGATGATGCGGCCTTCCTGATCGATCGCGATCACGCAGTCCAGCGCCGAGTCCACGAGCGCCGACGTCAGCGCCTCGCTCCGCTGGATCGCGTGCTCGCTGTGGCGGCGGGCGGTGACCATCCGCCGGCGGAGCTCGAGCCGCGCGATCACCTGCTTCGCGATGCCCTGCAGCGCCCGGCGTGCTGGCACCCCGAGCTCGCGCGGGGTGTAGTCGAGCACCGCGATCGTCCCGATCGCGTGATCCTCGGCGTCGAGCAGCGGCACGCCGGCGTAGAACCGGATGTACGGCTCGCCGACGACGTAGGGATTGTCGGCGAAGCGGGGGTCCTTCGTCGTGTCGGGGACCTCGAAGATCCCGCGCTGCAGGATCGAGTACGCGCAGAACGCGAACTCGCGCGCGGTCTCGCTGAGCGAGAACGAGACCCGCGACTTGAACCACTGCCGGCGCTCGTCGACCATCGTGATCAGCGCCGTCGGCATCCGACAGGCGTCGGCCGCGAGCTGCGTGAGCTCGTCGAAGGCCTCCTCCGCCGGCGTGTCGAGGATCTGGTAGCTGCGCACCGCGTGGAGGCGCGCCGCTTCCGTGGCGGGCAGGGACGGGGCGGGCATCAGATCTCCATCGTAGTGGAGGGCACGCGCCGAGGGTCGTCTCACGAACGCGGTTTCCGCCGAGGACCGTTGCAGCGCTGGAAAACTGCGCTGTCGCTAGAACTGCTACCGACCGCACCGAGCGCGACCACGTCGAGCGCGGCGACGCGGGTCGGTCACGGCGTCCACCGCAGGCCGATGCCCGCGAGCACGGCGCGCCCGCCGTAGCTCGCCTGCAGCGCCTCGGCATTGCCGGTCTCGCGGCGCAGCAGCCACATCGACTCGACGAAGCCGTCGATGCTCCACGTCGGATCGAGCTGCCAGCTCGCGCCGCCGGTGAGGCCGAGCCGCGTCGAGTCGGGTGACGACGGCGCGAGGCGTGCGCGCGGCGCCGGCGACTGGTCGAGGTACGCGCCATGGCGCAGCACGAGCTGCCCGCGCGTCCACTCGCCGCCGGTGCGCACCGCCAGCGCGTTGGACCAGCCGTTCTCCTGCATCACGTCGGGCGTCGCCTCGTGCACGAAGTCGACGACGGTGCGCGCGTGGGTCGACCACATCGTGAGCTCGACGTCGAGCAGCGCCGCGTACGCGCCGAAGTCGTAGCGGGTCCCGACGACGAGCTGGTCGGGCAGCACGAGCTCGCTGTGTGCGTCCTGATCCGGGACCTTCTCGGAGAACGCATCCGGCGCGGTGAAGTTCGCGCCGCCCGAGAGCGGCATCCGCGTGCGGCCGCGATAGGCGGCGCCAAAGGCGAGCGCGGGTTGCGCCTGCCAGTACACGGCCGCGTCGACGCCGACCCCGCGCCCGGACATGTCGATCGCCACGTCGCCTTCCATGTCGATGAAGTCGAGGTCGCGCGCGATCTGCAGGCGCCCGGCATCGAGGTGGACGCCGGCGGAGACGCGCAGCGTGCCGAAGCTCCACGCGGCGAATGGCGCGGCGCGGAACACCTGGAGCTGGGTCGCGACGACCTCGTGCTGCCCCGGCCAGTCGCCGGGCCACGTCACGCCGCTGCCGAACGGCACGCCGAGCGAGATGCCGGCGGCCCAGCGGCCGCGCGCGTAGCTGACGTTGAGGTGCGGCGGCGTCGCCCACGCGGCCTCGTTGGATTCCGTCCACGAGCCATCGAGGGCGCGGGCCTCGAGCGAGGGCCGCGCGAACACGAGCGAGACGTCGAGGCGGAGGCCCTGGCCGTCGGCGAGCGCCGCCGGCACGTGCCACGCCGCGCTCGGATCGTCATCGCGCGCGACGCCGGCGTTCCCGGTGCCCGCCGAGACCACCGACTGCTCGCTCACCGCGAACCCACCGGCGTGGGCCCGGGTGGGGCCGACCGCCGCCGACACCAGCACCGGGCCGAGGCCGAGGACGACGCGCGACGCGCGCATCACAGACCCTCCCCGGCGAGCCACTTCGCGAGGTCGTTGACGCCGCGGAAGTACTCCGGCTCGACGGGGATCGTGAGGAAGCCGTGCTCCGCGAGGTAGTCGCGCCGCGGCGCGCCGGTCACCTGCTGGAGCTCCTTCGTCGAGTCGTTGGGGATGATGAAGTCGAGCGTCGCCATCTGGATCAGCAGCGCGCGGGCGCCGGTCTCCGGGCCGAGGTGCTGCGGATCCACCGCGTCCATGATCCACCGCGCGACCTCGAGCAGCCGGCGGCCGTCGAACCCCTCCTTGGCGACGCCCTCGCGGAGGAACAGGCCATCGAGGTGCGAGCTGAAGAACGTCGACTCGTCGAACATCCGGATCAGATCCGCGCCCGGCACGTTGAGCACCGCGCGCGAGATGTCGGGGGACGTGCCGAGGAAGAGCGCGCCCATGATCCCGCCGAGCGACTGGCCCGTGTAGTAGATGCGGCTGGTGTCGACCGCGCGGCCGAGCAGGGGCGCCCAGTCACCCTTGCGCAGCGCGCGATCGAGCGCGCCGAGATCGACGAGCGCCTGGAGGAAGTGATCCTTCGTCGACGCGATGTGGTTGACGTCGGTGAACACCGCGCCCGAGGCGATCGGGAGGTCGAGGATCGGCCACTTCGCGAGCTGGTTCCCGAGGCCGCTCGCGTCGACGCAGCGCCCGAGCTCGTTGCACGTCGAGCCACCCGCGCACGGCTCGAGCGATGCCGGCGTGCCCGTCGTCGGGTTGATCACGGAGACCGGGCCGCCCTTCGCGCAGTAGGTGCGGGTGCCGTGATACGGGAAGTCGATCGCGATCGAGGCGAAGCCCTTGCCGGCGAGCTGGCCGGCGACCGCGAGGACGAAGCGCCGCTCGGTGACGAGGCCATGGCCGAAGATCACGACGGGCATCGGACCTGCGCGCGGCGCCCGCGGCACCGTCAGCGTGAACGCGACGTTCTCGACGACGTGCTCGCCGTCCCCGCGCAGCGCGGTGGTGCGCGGATCCAGGAAGAACGGCGACGCGATCGTGCCGTGGTAGACCTCGGCGAGGTTGGTCAGCGAGCCGACCCCGAGCGGGAAGTCGGCGACCGCCTGGCCGGGCGTCTGGCGCGACGTGATGACCGGCTCGGGCGACATCGCGAGCCGCTCGGCGGCGCCGCGCCAGGCGGCGAGCGGCTGCTTCACCGGCATCGTGGTGAACGGCCAGGCGGCGAGCACGCGCGCGCGGCCGAGCTGCTCGAGCGCCGTGCCGATCTGCACGCGGCCGAGCTCGAGCTTCTCCGCATCGACGGCGTCGACCGCCTTGACCTGGGTCGCGCCGTCGACGAACACCGGCGTCTGCGCCTTGAGGAAGTGCCCGGCCGGCATCGCCATCACCTGCTGGCCGGCGGCGTCGCGCACGCCTTCATCGACGACGACCACGTAGCTCGTGGACTCCGCGAACCGCTGGTCCTGCGGGGTGACGATCACGTGCATGCGATCCGGCATCAGCGTGATGTCCGCCGGGACCGCGACCGGGGCGCCGCTGCCGAGCCGGTAGACCTTGACCGTCGACGCGGTGACCGTGGTCGGGTTCATCGGCGCGGTGAACTCGAAGAGCGGGCTCGCCGACAGCCCGAAGCCGGTGAACTCGGAGAGCCGGGACTTCGCGGCCGCCTCGAACGGGCGATCCCACGGCGCGGCGGGGACGTGGACGTGCCCGGTCCTCGGATCGAGCATCAGGTTGATCGGCAGCGGCATGCGCTGCGAGGCCTTGTCCATCGCGAGCTCGGTGCGCGTGGTCACCGTGAACGCCCACAGCGCCGCGACGTCAGCGCGCGGGATCGCGCGGCGCTCGAAGAAGTCGAACATCGGCGCGAGGTCGACGCGGATGTCCTCGAGCTGCTTCGCGTTGGCCATCCGCTCGTCGCGGGTGTCGCCCGGGAACGCGCGCTCGTGCTCCGGGGTGTCGAGCCGCGTCGTCTGGCGCAGGAAGTAGAACGCGGCGTCGCACTCGACGCGCTCGCCTGCGGCCCCGCGGGCGCCGAGGGCACCACCGCGTAGCAGCACGACGTAGCGTTCGCCGCGCGCCCAGCCGGTGCGCGGAGGATCGATCGTGATCTGCTTGCCGTCATCGGCGATCGAGATGCGGACGTCCTCGATCGGCGTCGGCGTGCCGGTCCAGCGCCAGACCTGGAGGTTCGTCGCGTCGATGCTGCGCGGGTCGATCGCCCCGGTGAGCTCGACGGTGCCCGACATCAGGCTCGACCAGCCGTCGAGGGTCTCGAGGTACGCGTAGAACTCCTGCTCGGCGGCGGTGAGGCGCGCGATCTCGGCGGGCTCGTCGTTCGGGAGATCGAGCACGCCGGCGACCGCATCGCGCACCGCATCGTTGGGCATCGGGATCGCCTTGGCGTCCGGATCGAAGCGGGCGTGGATGATGCGCGGCGCCGGATCGAGCTGCGGATCGGCGCACGAGATCGCGCCGAGCAAGCTGGCGGTCGAGAGCAGGAGTCCTCGCGCAGCGCGAGTCACGGAGCCGGTTCCCATCGTTCCCTCCCGCGCGGCAGGCGTCGCAGAGCCGCGCGGGTAGGTTCTATTAAACTTCGTTCGATAGAGTCAACGAGGATCCCGTGACGCGGCCCTGACGAGCGTGCCGGAGGACTCGTGCGAGTGGCACTGCCAACCGGCGTGCTCACTCGCGCGACCGGCAGCGAGGGGAAGCCCGGAACCAGAGACCGCGGACCGAGACGACGTGTTCGTGCCGAAACGACAACGATTCCAGCTACTCGGGTCGACAGCGGGCGCTCGCGCTCGGCGCAGGACGCGCGGCTGTCAGCGAAGGTCGGCGGTGGCGCGTTTCATGTGCACCGCAGGCATCGGATGGTCCCGGTCCATGAGCAGCGATCGACGCACGAAGTCTGCGGCTCGGCTCGGCTGGTTGTCCTCCGTCCTGGCTGCCGGCGTGCTCGCCGCGGCGTGCGGCGGCGGCGGCAGCGGCAGCGATGGTCCCGACCCCGGCACCCCCGACGCCGGTGCGCCCGATGCGCTCGTCGAGACGTGGGCCTTCGCGGACGTCGACGGCGTCCCCAACCTCGACGATGACGACGGCACGCTGGTCGACTGGGACCAGCCGCCGTTCGCCGCCGACGACGACTACTCGACGTTCGTGCTGCCCGCCACGAAGCTCGCACTGATCCCCGCAGGCGGCGACGTGCAGCTCGCGTTCGCGACCGCCACCCCCACCGTGCGCGTGTTCCGCGACGGCCAGCACGTGCTCGGCGGCACCGCCGGCATCGGGCCGCTCGTGATCACGCCGACCGGCGCCGATCTGACGTTCGCCGTCGAGTTCGGCGCGTACGCCACGGCGTCGGCGCTCGAGGTGTCGGCGCGCGCGGCCGACGGCAGCATCGCCCAGACGACGACGGTGACGCTGCAGGCAGCCCCGCTGATCATGAACCATCACCTGCAGCCCGCCGAGCACGTCTGGGCGGTCGCGGTGAACGGCAATGCGAGCATGATCGCCGCGTTCACCGCCGCGCTCGGCACGAGCTTCACGGCGGTGCCCGGGGCGAGCTACGGCGATGACATCTGGATCCAGGACGAGATCGAGTTCGCCACGCTGACCGGCAGCGCCGGCCAGCGCCTCGACGTGGTGATCGACTCGATCCGCAACCGCGGCCTCGACTCGTTCCCGGAGCGCACGCTGGTCGGCCCCGACGTGATCGCGGCGACCTGGGGCACGGCCTCGCAGCGCACGACGTACGACTCGTTCGGCAACCTCGAGGCCTCGCCGCCGGTCACCGTCGGTGGCGTCGAGTACCCGTTCGGGCGCATCTACTACGGGCGGACCGCGAACATCGGCCTGCACGCGCTGCTCGCGGGCTTCCTCGCCTCCCAGAAGGTGCAGGCCCCGTTCGAGCTGCCGACGCGCTGGCTGTGCGTGGGCCACGTCGACGAGTTCTCGAGCTTCCTGCCCGATCCGGCGTCGCCGAAGGGCTTCAAGCTCGTGATCGCCGACGTCCCGAGCGCGTACGCGCTGCTCCAGACGCTGCCGCGCGAGTCATCGCTCGCGCGCTTCGGTGCCGACCACGGCTATCCCACGGTCGGCGCGCTGCTCGACGACGCCGCGCTGCGCGCCCTCAACGACGATCTCCAGGCCGACTACCTCGAGCCGATCATCGCGAAGTTCAAGGCCGAGCTCGGGCTCACCGACGCGGACATCATCCGGGCGCCGTCGCTGTTCGAGACCGTCGGCGGCTGCAACGGTCGGGTCGCGGCGCTGATCCCCGGCATGGTCAACCTCGTCGTCGCGAAGGTCGATCAGACCACGCACGTGTTCACCGCCGACCCGTTCTTCCGCGCGGCGGGCGCACCGCAGGCGAGCGACCCGGTGATCGCCGCCTTCTCGCAGCGCATGCCCGCCGGGCTCGAGCTGCACTTCGTCGATGACTGGAACGTCTATCACCTCGGGCTCGGCGAGGTGCACTGCGGCACCAACGTGAAGCGCACGCCGGCCGCCTCCTGGTGGAGCGCGGCGAAGCACCTGCTGGGAGGCAACTGAGATGATCAAGCAGCTCACGTTCACGGTCTCCCTCCTGCTCGGCGCCTGCACGGGCGACGAGGTCGCGGGTCCCTCGACAACCACCGCCGAGCCGGCCGCGGCGCCCGATCACTCGACCGATCCCCGGT
>JALZOI010000541.1 GCA_030857245.1 Myxococcota bacterium | reverse complement strand
GGACGACGGTGATCTGGTTGTTCGGCGTGGCGCTGCCCCGCGCGGTCGTGGCGCCGTCGCCGCGCGACACGATGAACGCGATCACCGCCGCGAGCGCCGAGGCGCCGACCGCGAGGGCCAGCCACTTCGTGCGCGCCGGCCACAGCCGCGGGTACGGGTGCTCGCGGACCGAGGTCCCGGTGCCATCCGCCAGCGAGAGATCGTCGGACGGGATCATCGCGCTCGTCGGCGGCGCCATCGTGTCGAGTGCCGGCGACGGCCGCACCGGCGGGGTGGTCGGCGACGGCGTCCTGCCGATCGGCTGCGCGCCCGACTGCCGCATCGCCGCGTGCTGCGCCGAGCGCTTCGGGCCGCGCGGGATCTCGTGCTCGTGCGGCTGCAGCGGCAGCTGCGCGACCGCGAAGGACACCGTCGAGATCGTCTGGGTGTGGAACTGCTCCTGGAAGTCGGCGATGTGCGTCTTCGCGACGCGCTCGTGGAGCTCCTTCTGCGCCGTCATCTCCTCGGCGAACAGGTCCCGCATGTACGAGCCGAGCTGGTCGGTCGAGATCGTCGGGTTGACCATCACGAGCGCCTGCTGGATGGCGTCGCGGAACTCGGCGGCCGACTGATAGCGATCCTCCGGCTTCGGGCACAGCGCCGTGGCCACGAGATCGTCGTACGGCGCGAGCCGCGGATCGACCTCGCTCGGCAGCTGGTGATCGCCGCGGGCGACCTTCTTGGCGAGCGCGCGGTAGTCGGGCTCGGGTCCGGCCTCGTAGAGCCGGACGCCGGTGATCACCTCGAACAGCACGACGCCGGCGGCGTAGATGTCGGTGCGGTGATCGACGACGCCGCCGCGGATCAGCTGCTCGGGCGCCATGTAGCCGAACTTGCCGAAGCCCATCTTCGGGTCGGTGGCGGTGCCGCGGAGCCGGCTCTTCGCGATGCCGAAGTCGATGACCTTGGTCTCGCCCTCGAACGACACGAGCACGTTCGGCGGGGAGATGTCGCAGTGCACGAGGTTGAGCGACGAGCCATCGTTGCTGGTGCGGCGGTGCGCGTACGCGAGGCCGTTCGCGAGCTCGCGGCCGATGAACAGCGCGAGGTCGACCGGCAGCCGCTGCTTGCGGTGGCCGAGCAGCGCGAGCGTGCGGCGGAGGTCACGACCCTCGACGTACTCGAGGGCGAGGAAGTATTCATCGCCGCAGCGCCCGACCTCGAAGACCTGGGCCACGTTGACGTGCTGCAGCTTGATCGCGACCTGCGCTTCGTCGACGAAGCGTGAGATGAACTGCTCGTCGGCGGCGAGGT
This sequence comes from Myxococcota bacterium, assembly GCA_030857245.1. Classification (GTDB taxonomy): domain Bacteria; phylum Myxococcota_A; class Polyangia; order Haliangiales; family Haliangiaceae; genus JABFXX01. The sequence continues at coordinate 4,072 of JALZOI010000541.1, read as the reverse complement.
GCGGGAGGACCTTCTTGATGACGGCGAGCTTCTCGAACCCCGCGAGCCCGTGCTTCGCGAGAAAGATCTCGCCCATGCCGCCGCGCGACAGCCGCTGGATCAGCAGGTAACGACCGAACACCTGCGGCAGGCTCGGATCCTGGCGGCCGAACGGACCGCTCTGTTGAGCCTTGTCGCTCATCGCCTGCAAGGCGCCCATCCTACCCCGGGGTGCGGACCGGGCGAGGGATTCCTACGGCCATCCCCGGCGGGGATCGGGGGTGATCTGCAGGGCGCACCGGGAGCCCTTACGAATCAGGTGGTTGTGTGCGCGTCTACGAGTCTGCTAGCGTCCGCTCGTGGGTCGCACGTGGAGCGCTCTGGCAGTGATTCTGGTAAGCGCCAGTGCGATCAGTGCGGCGGGCTGCGGCACCGAGAGCGCCGGCACGATCAGGCTCGTGCTCGCACTGCCGCCGGCCGGTGATCTGCGGCCGACCGGGATGGCGACGGTGGCGGTCGGCATCACGAGCGAGGACGGCATCGAGAATGTCACCACCACGCCGCTCGACGAGATGCGGTTCGATGCTGGCGACGTCCCGCTCGGCGAGCCGATCCGACTGCGCGTCGAGCTCCGCGACAACACGAACCGGCTGGTCGCGTTCGGCCTCGTCGAGGACGCGATCCTGCCCGACCGCTCGGAGCAGACGATCACGATCCCGGTGCGCAAGCCGATCGTCTACGTGTCGAGTGATCGGCCGGTCGGGACGCTCGATCCGACCTTCGACGGTCTCGATCCGAAATTCCAGGGCACGCTCGGCTCCACCGCCGGCGCGACCGCGTTCGCCATCGACGGCAGCGAGCTCGCGGTGATCAGCGGCACCAGCTTGCACCGCATCGCCACCGCCGATCACTCGGCGGTTGGCAGCCCGATCGAGCTCGGCACGATCGTGGTCAGCGACGCGACCCGGGTCCCCGGCGAGCGCCGGCTCGTCGTCGCCAGCAGCGAGGGCGCCGCGCCTGGCGTGCTCGTCGTCGACCTCGACAGCGGCGAGGTCCGCAAGCTCACGCCCATGGCGACCGCCCGCGTCGCGATCGCGGGCTCGGCCGCCACCGGGTTCACCGTATACGCGCTCGGCGGTCGCGTGGCCCCGCCGGTCGGCACCGCCAGCTGCACGGGCAGCTCGATGGTGGTCGCGGTCGCGCTCGACGCGCCGGCCGAGACGCCCGCGCCCATCGCGACCGGGCAGTTCAGCGATCTGGCGGCGAGCGGCGACGCCGTGTTCGGGTCGAACCCCTGTAACGGCATGGTCACCCGCCTCGATCCCGGCCTCCCGAAGGTCATGGTCACGGTCGGCGGCGCGGCGGCGCTCGCCACCGAGGGCTCGCGCCTGTGGATCGCCGGGTCCGCGCCGAAGACGATGAACCAGGGCGCGCGGATCCGGATCTCGTCGGTGCGCCTCGACGGCACCGACCCGCAGGAGGTCACGCTGCCGCCGAAGGCCGAGGTCATGACCTACGACTTCGACCAGGCGAGCGAGCTCTCGCTGAACATCCACGCCGACACGCTCGTGCCGCTCGATCTCGCCGTCCTGCCCGGGGCGCAGAGCGTCGCGCTGATCACGCAGATGAACAGCCACCGCGCCGCGCGCGTCGACAACTTCGGCTCCAAGGTCATCCCGGAGATGGATGCGGTCGTCCACGACATCGTGATCGCGGATCCACAGGCGGGCTCGATCTCGCAGCGCATCCGCTCGAGGTGCGTGCTGACGTTGATCAACCGGACCAACGCGGAGTTCCCCGACTGGAGCTGCATCATGCCGTCGGGCGCCGAGACGCCGCTCGGAGGCCCGAGCATTCCACGCACGGTCGGCGCGCTCTACGGAGGCAGCTGATGCGGCGCGCGCCGCGGACCGGGCTCGCTGCCCTGCTCGCGCTGGTCGCGCTGCTCGTCCACGCGCGCGGCGCCGCGGCGGACCCGAGCCCGAAGCGCAAGGTCGTCGTGCTCGAGTACCGCGCCGGCTCGTCGGCGCTGCCCGGGATCTCGATGCAGGTCGTCGCCGCGCTGTCGAAGCAGACCTCGCTCGCCCTGCTCGGCCCCGACCAGACGCGCGTGGTCTACGGCGACCAGCTCGATCAGGTGCTGATGAAGTGTGGCGGCGAGGGCGAGTGTGTCGCGAAGATCGGCCAGAAGGTGGGAGCCGCCGAGGTGATCCTCGTCGGCGTCAGCGAGCTCGGCGATGTCATCCTGACGATGCAGCGGATCGACGTCGCGGCGAAGACGGTGAGCGCACGGATCGCCGACTCGCTCGCCGATGGCTCCACCCCGACCGAGGCGCAGGTCGACGCGTACCTCCAGAAGCTGCTACCGCCTTCCGACTTCCTGCGCTACGGCGTGATCGACATCGTCGCCAACCTGTCGGGCGCGGCGGTCACCATCGGCGGCGAGTCGCGTGGGCTGACGCCGGTGCAGCCGCTCAAGCTGCCGGCCCCGGCGACCTACGAGATCCGGATCGAGAAGCAGGGCTATGTGCCGTACCGCACGAAGGTCGAGCTCCCCGCCGATGGCGAGCTCAAGGTCGAGGCCGAGCTGGCGCAGCGCGGCGCGACCGGGTGGTACCAGCGCTGGTACGTGCTCGCCGCCGCGGGCGTCCTGATCGCCGGCGCCGGTGGCACCGCGATCTACTTCGCGACGCGCAGCGATCCGAGTGATCGCGTCGGCATCGACGGCGTCGTCCAGTAGGCTCAGCGGCCCGCGGTCGCGAGCGCGAGCGTCATCACGAGCGCGTCCTCGTCGTTGTCCTGGTAGTAGCGCTGGCGGACGTGCACCGTCACGAACCCGGCGCGCTCGTACAGCGCGATCGCCGGGCGGTTGCCCTTGCGGACCTCGAGCGTCGCGAGCGTGCAGCCGAGGCCGCGGCCCTCGTCGAGCGCGTGCGCGAGCAGCCGCGCGCCGATGCCGCCGCGCCGCGCCTCCGGGTGCGTCGCGATCGCGAGGATGTGGACCTCGCCGGTGACGATCCAGTAGTTGCAGAACGCGACGAGCCGCCGAGCCGGCTCGGCGCGGACCACCGCCACCCGCGCGATGTCCCGCGCGAGCTCGGCCTCGAACGTCGCGCGGGGCCATGGGATGGGGAACGAGTGCTGCTCGATCTCGTCGATCGCGTCGAGGTCCGCGGGCGTCGCGAGCTCGATGATCACGCCACGCTCACTTCGGGGCGGGCAGCTTCAGCACGTCGCGCCACAGCGTCTCGATGCCTTCGCCGGAGAGGGTCGAGACGACGTGCGGGTCGCGCCGCAGCCCGAGCAGCTTCTTCGCCTTCGTGACCTCGAGCATCCGCTTGTTCTTGGGGAGCTTGTCACCCTTGGTCAGCGCGACGACGATCGGCTTCTCGCGCTCGGCGAGCCACGGGACGAAGTCGAGCTCCTCGTCCTGGGCGTTGCGGCGGATGTCGATGAGGAGCAGCACGCCGGCGAGCGTCTTGCGCTTGTCGAGGTAGGTCTCGATCAGCGGGCGCCAGCTCTCGCGCATCGCCTGGTTGACCTGCGCGTAGCCGTAGCCCGGCAGGTCGACGAGGAAGAACGGGTGCGGTGCGCCGACCTCGAACCAGTTGACGAGCCGCGTGCGCCCCGGCGTGCGTGACGTGCGCGCGAGCCCGTCCTCGCCGACCAGCGCGTTGATGAGGCTCGACTTGCCGACGTTCGAGCGCCCGACGACCGCGATCTCCGGGAGCGTCGGCGGCGGGAACTCGGTGGGCTTGGCGGCCGAGGTGACAAACTTCGTCGGGGTCTTCATGAGGCTACGGCCGCTCGGGGGTGGTCGGATGGACGGGGGCCGCGGGATCGAACGGCGTCAGCTTGGTGGAGCGACTGTGGCATCCGGCGCAGACCGCCGCACGCGCCTTGGGCGTCGACATGTCGACGAGCCCGAGCGCCTTCGCCACCGGCGCGTCGCGCATCAGGTCGTCCTCGGCGTACGCGGCACCCGCCCCATGGCAGGCCTCGCAACCGACCTCGACGGCGATCGCCGGCCCCGCGGGCGCCTCGCCCGTCGCATGACACGCGAGGCAGCGGGTCTCGGGGCGCGCCGGGAGCC
>JALZOI010000540.1 GCA_030857245.1 Myxococcota bacterium | reverse complement strand
GGCACCGGCCGCGTCGTCGAGGAAGGTGACGACGGCCTGCAGGTCGAGACGGCGAGGTGCATGCCGGCCGCGCACAGGGTCGCGACGCCCGCACTCGACAGATCGCCGTGGACGTGACGGCGAGCGCCGCCGGGCCTCGCACCCCGCTCGCCGTCGGCACCGCGGTGCGACACCCGCCGCTCGGCGACGGCGTCGTCGTCGCGACGCCGATCACACGATCGACAGCAGCAGGTCGAGCAGCTTCGGCCCGACGACCGCCACGGCGACGGCGACGCCGCCGGAGATCCCGACGAGCGCCACGGGCGCGAGGCTCACGCTGAACGCCAGCAGCCCGATCAGCGTGAGGCCACCGGCGAAGCCGCCGATCAGCGCGCGCGACAGGAGTCGCCAGCCTGGGCTCTGCTCGACGGACATCGAGTCGACCTCCTCACTCGTCCTCGTCCTCGTCCTCGTCGTCGTCATCCTCGTCGTCGTCGTCGTCGTCGTCCTCGTCCTCGTCGTCGTCCTCGCCGCCGCTCTCGCGCGCGAGCACCAGCGTGATCCGGCACGGCGAGCCGTCGGCGGCGGTCTCGCGCACGATGTCGTAGTTGCCACGATGCGGCGTGAAGATCCCGAAGACCTCGAACCCGCCGAGCGTGGTGGTCACGGCGCCGACGGGCGAGCTCCACATCGTGCGGAGCAGCCGGTACTGGTCGTTGTGCGGGCGATGCTCGACGCTGACGCGGCCTTGCTCGACCGCCGTCAGCAGCGGCGTGTAGAGGTCGCCGGGGCCGAGGTCCGTCCAGCCGCGATACGCCTTGGTGTCCTGGTTCGGGTACGCCGGGCTCACGCCGAGCTCGGCGGCGAGATCGGGCGCGTTCGGACCGAAGAACACGACGTCCATGCGGCCGTCGCGCGAGGTGTCGCCCGGCGTGAAGTGCGAGAGGCTGTCGCTGTCCGCGAACATCACGCGCCCCCCTTCGGCGCCGCACACGCCGACCTTCGTGCGCCCGACCGGTGGCGCGTCGCTGAGCAGCACGCTGACAGCGGTGAGGTCACCGTCAGCGTCGAGCGTCGCCACCACGTCGCACTGCGCACGCTTCGGGAGATCGAGCAAGCAATCGGCGGACGTGTGGTGCGTGTGGACGTCGACCTGGGTCTCGCCGGCCGCGCGAGCCTGCGCGATCGCCGCCCGCGCCTTCTCGCCGGTGCCCGCCCACGGGTTGACCGCGCCCAGGCACTTGAAGTCGGCGAGCACGAGCGTGCCGCTCGGCAGCGCGAGGCTCCCGATGACCGGCTGTAGCGTGGCGAGCACGCCAACCCCTTCGCGCTCGACGCGCGACGCGAGCGCGGTGAGGCGCTCGGCGCCAGCCGGCAGGCCCTTGGCGACCGGGGCCGCGATCTCCTTCCCGGGGCCGGCGGCGAGGGCACGAAGAAACCCGGCGGCATCCGCCGGCGACGCCCCTGCATCTGGCGTGCGTAGGAGCGACGTCAGGCTCTCGATGATGTCATGCGTCAGCACGGCGGGCTGCGCGGCCGCGAGCGCGACGATCGACTTCACGGCCACGGCGGACTCGAGGTACGAGCCGATCACAGCGAGGCACTGCTCGAGCGGATCGATGGCGAGCGCGGCGTAGAGCGGCGCGAGCTCGAGCGCGGGAGGCAACGCACAGAGCGCAGGCTCGAGCCACGATCGCGCGCTGGCGCCGTGCACGATCGCCGCGGCCCGGATCGCGACGAGCCGGAGCGCTGGATCGGAGACCGCCATCGCCGCTTCGAACACCGGACGCTCCGGCTCGGAGTCGGCGAGCGAGAGATAGGCAATCCCGAGCACCGGCGGCGGCAGCGGGCTGGCCAGCACCTGCTGCAGCGTCGCGAGCCCGACCGGCTTGGTGCCGAGCACGCGCTGCAGCGCGCCGTGGATCGCAGCCGGCGCCGGGCTCGTTCGCGCGAGCGCGAGCAGGGTCTCGACGACGGCATCGACCTGCGCGTCCTGGAGTCCGCCGCCGAGCCCCATCTTGCCGACCAGCGCCACCAGCGCGATCGGCGACGTCACCGCGATCAGGCAGTGCCGGATCGTCGCCGGCGAGAACGGCGCTCCCTCCAGCTCGTCGTTGATCGAGGGCAGCCGCGCCGCGAGCGCGGTGATGGCGGGCGGCTCGACGAGCGTCGGCACGACCCGCGCGAAGACCTCGCGCCCCACGGCGAAGGCTTCGTCGTTGGCGAGGCACGTGCTCGCGCTCCACGGCCCGGAGACGCCCGTGAGCTCGATGGCACGATCCTGCGCCGCGTGCGCGACGACGACCACGGGCTCGGTCAGCCGGATCGTGTAGTCGGGCGCGCCGCTCGCGTCGTAAAAGCGCAGCTGACGCACGCCGTCGACGACGGTGTTCTCGAAGCGCGGGACGCCACCCGGCCCGTCCTCGCGATGCGCGATGACGGTGCGCTGGTCGTCGAGCTCCTGCCGGATGTGGTGCTTCAGCGTGCCGTCGCGCAGGTACAGCTGCTGCTCGATCAGGATCGGAGCCGCGTCGTCGTCATCGGCGTCCGCCGCCGGCTCGATGTAGCGGCTCGTGTGCCACGGCGTGCCGTCCGGGTAGGTCGCGACATGGTGGGTCACGCCGTTGCTGACCTCCAGGTGACTCGAGCGCGAGCCGTCCGGACGCAGCGTCGTGTACGTGCGCAGCACCTCGCCGGCCCAAATCGACTCCGTGATCCGCGTGCCGTCCGGGCTCCACCGCGTGACGTGGCGCAGCCCGTCGACCTCGCGTTCGACGCGCCAGTAGTCATCCTTGTACTCGGCGTGTACGGGCACCTCGGCCGGTCGCGCGGGAGGCGCGGCGGCCACAGCGGCATCGTCGTCACCGTCGTCCTCGTCCTCGTCCTCGTCGTCGTCGCCGTCATCGTCGTCGTCCTCGGCGTCGTCGTCGTCGCTGTCCTCATCCTCGTCCTGCCCGAGCGCCCTGGCGACGTGCGGGTTCGCGGTGGCGAGCGCCTGCATCAGCACGGCGGGATCGAGCTCGGTGCCCGCGGCATCGTAGAACCGCTGGCCGACCGGCTGCCCGGCGTTGTAGTCGGTCTCGATGCGGTGCACGAGGTCGCCGAACGGGTTCGGGAACGGCTCGGTCGAGGGGCCCGACGGCCGCAAGATCGCGTTGGCGCCGGCGAACCGACCGCGCTCCATCTGACCTTGCGAGGCGACCTCGCCCGTCTCGTGGAAGCGGCGGTAGGGACCATGCAGGACCCCGCCGTCGTAGGTGTACTCGCACCACGGCGAGCCATCCGGCCGGTAGTACGCGACGAGCCCGCCCGTGGCGGTGTCACCGGTGATCCAGGCCCGCTGGGCCGCCGACCAGACGGCGTGTTCCGGGACGTTCGTGGGACGATCAGTCAACTTCATGCTCCTGGTTGGGTGTGCAGCCCACGATGGGGCCGGCGCGGGCGCCTGGCGATGACGCGCCGATGACATGCTTGTAGGGCCGCGATCCGGGACGTATCCTCGTCGCCGTGCCGTGGTTCGCGGTCCCCGACGACGGTGCGGCGCGGCGGGTCACCGGGGCCGGCCTCGTGGTCGGTCGCGCGCCGACCTGTGACGTGGTGCTGCGCGAGGCGGCGGTCAGCCGCCGTCACGTGCTGCTCCAGGTCGGCTTTGGCGGACAGCTCGACATCGTACCGCTGCCGGGCGCTCGCACCGCGGTCAACGACGTCGTGATCGACACTCCCGTGGTCGCGCGTGATGGTGACGTCCTCGGGTTCCCCGGCGGCGCGCGGCTCCGGCTGCGGCTCGACGGCGATGCGTCCGAGGCCTCGAGCGGCGAGCACGCCTGGATGTTCGACGTCCGCGGCCGCCGCATCGGGTTACGCCGCGAGGTCCTCGCGATCGGGGGTGGCGACGACGACGTGATGATCGAGACCTGGCCGCAGGCCGCGGCGCGGCTGACGTGGCGTGACGATCAGCCGTGGTTCGAGGCGCGGGTCGAGGACATCACGCACAACGCGGCCCCGCTCGCGCGCGGCGTCGCGGTGGCGCTCGCCGCGGGTGATCAGCTGACGTGCCGCGACGGCACGATCACGATCGCGATCGAGACCGTCGAGCCGGCCGCGACCCATCGCGAGGCAGCACGGCTCACGGCGATCACCCTCGAGATGCTGCCGACGGGGGGCATGGTGATCGTCCAGACGACGCACGCGGAGCATCGCGTGCTGCTCGCCGAGCGCCGGTTCGCGCTCGTGCTCGCGTTGCTGCACCCGCCGGCGCCCTTCGCGCCCGGCGACTACCTCCCCGACGAGGTCGTGTTCGGCGCGGTGTGGCCGCGCAGCGAATCGGCGAACCGCGGGGACCTCAACCAGCTCGTGCACCGGCTGCGTGCGGACCTCAAGGCGGCGGGCCTGCCGGCCGCGCAGCTCCTCGAGCGCTACAGCAAGGGTGGCGCGATCCGGTTCGTCGTCGAGCCCGGCGTCGTGATCACGACGCGGCTCTGATCGCCTGTGCCGGCTCAGTTCCGCGAATCGAGCGTGCGCGCATCCGGCGCCTGCGGGGAGCAGCCATCGAGGATGCCCTCGGTGCGCACGCCGGTGTGGCGATCGAAGCCGTGGCAGCGGTCGCCGGGCTGCCCGCGGTACGACTTGAGCTGCACGCCGCGGCACCACGTGCACGAGTACGCACCGTCGCGGCGCTCCTCCTTCTGAAAGCCCTCGCAGCGGGCGTCCGGGGTCTTGCCGGCGACGTGGCTGCTCGGGTCCGGGCACTTCATCCGCCCGGCCTTGTCGCAGCGCGGATCGGTGCACGCCCGCGTGTGCTCGCAGCCCTCGCACACCCCGAGCGCCACGGAGCACAGGCGGGGCCCGAACCCGACCCCCGTCGTCACGCGACACTCGCAGAGCGGCGCCGTCGCCCTCGACGGACACAGCGACACCGCGTCGACGCACATGCAGTACGAGCCCTGCGGCGTCGGCGCCGTGCGCTTCACGCCGGCGTCAGGCCGTGACCCATCAGCGGCGACGGCGACGGCGACCACGCCGGCATCGACCAGCAGCGCGGCCAGCGCGACGATCCGCGTCCGCACCGCATCACGGTCGCTCGCTTCGGGCGCGAGGACGAGGTAGCGCTCGAAGGCGCGTGCGGCATCGGCGCGGCGGCCGAGCCGTTCGTGGAGCTCGCCGAGCTTGAACGCCGTCGGTGCGGTCTCGCTCGTGCGCTGCGCTTCCTCGTACGCGGCGATCGCGAGCTCGAGCTTGCCCGTCGCCTCGGCCGACCGGGCGTACGCGAGGTCACGCTCCGATCCCGCATCGCGCGCCACCGGGGCTCCCACCGGCGGCGGCGCGGTGGCCTCCCGCCGCGTGATCCGCCAGCCCGCGATGCCGAGCGCGACGAGCGCCACCATGCCGC
>JALZOI010000073.1 GCA_030857245.1 Myxococcota bacterium | reverse complement strand
CCGCCGCGGCCCCCGACGCGGCCGCCGCCGCCGACGCCGCGCCAGGCTCCTGCGATCCCGCCACCCCGTGGGCGAGCCACCCGCCGCTGCCGCTCGGTCCGACGCAGGAGACCGCGGTCGTGGCGGTCGCGAGCAAGCTCTACGTGCTCGGCGGCTTCCACACCGACCTCGGCGTCGTCTCGGCGGTCCAGATCTTCGATCCGGCGGCCTGCACCTGGTCGATGGGCCCGGCGCTCCCGAAGCCGCTGCACCACATCAACGTCGCCAGCGTCGGCGGTGCGATCTACGTGCTCGGCGCGCTCGAGACCCTGAGCTTCACCGCGACCGGCGAGGTCTGGGCGTGGAACCCCGCGAGCGAGACCACGTGGTCCGCGCGCACCGCGATGCCAGCCGGCACGCAGCGCGGCTCGTCGGTCGTCGCGACGATCGGTGATCAGATCTACGTGGCCGGCGGGCTCCGCAACGGCGCGGTGGCCGACGTCTCGCGGTTCGATCCCGCGACGAACGAGTGGACCGCGCTTCCCGCGCTCCCGGCGGCGCGCGATCACGCGTGCGGCGGCGCGCTCGACGGCCGGCTCGTCGTCGCGGGCGGACGCCAGGCGAACATCACGAGCACCTCGCCGACGCTGTTCGCGTACGCGCCGGGCGGTGCGTGGTCCGAGCTCGCGCCGATGCCCACCGCGCGCGGTGGCACCGCCTGCGGCGTGCTCGGCGACCAGCTCGTCGTGGTCGGCGGCGAGGGCAACCCCGACGCACCCTCGGGCGTGTTCCCGCAGGTCGAGGCGTACAGCGCGACGACCACCGCGTGGACCACGCTCGCGCCGATGCCGACGCCGCGCCACGGCATGGGCGCCGCCGCGATCGGCGGCAAGCTCTACGTCCCGGGCGGCGCCACCCGCCAGGCCTTCGGTGCCGTCGCGACGCACGAAGTGCTGACGCCGTAGGGCGACCGGACCGTCGTGCGAGCTCAGCGGATCACGATATCGACGGAATGGACGGCCACGCCGACGGGCGTGGTCGGGACCGGCCCGGGGGCGCCCGCCCACGGCACGACCGGTCCGAGCTCGGTCGTGATCGCGAGCTCGTCCTCGCCGACGTCGGTGTCGTCGAGGTCGAAGGCCACGGGCGTCCAGCCCGGTGCGAGCACGCCCGCGTACGCGACGCGATCATTCCAGCGCAGCGTCACCGGCTTGGCCGCACCGCCGGGTGAGAGCCACACCGTCACCGTGCGCGCCTTCGGCAGCAGGTTCGGGACCAGCGCGCGAACCGTGGGTTCGAGGGTCCACCGGAACCGGCGGTCGGCTGCCTGCGACGGCGACCACGTGCCGATCAGGTAGCGCTCGGTATCGGGGAACCCGAGCCGCCATCGCCCGCTCTGCCCGGCGAGGTCGTCGTCGAAGATCAGGTTCAGCGGTGGCATCACCGGATACGTTCCGACGGCGCGGTCCCACCGCTGGATCTCGACGCCGTGACGGAGCGCGAAGAGCAGATTCGCCGGGAACTGAAACGGATTGCCGATCTGCCGGAACACGGCAGTGAGCGGCCGCGCGAACCCGCGGGGCAGGTGCTCACAGCACGTCGGGATGAGGCCTTCGGGCGCCGCCTTGCCCGCCTGGTAGTCGCGGACCCGCCAGAGGTTCCAGGCCACGAAGGGCGTCAAGATCGCGAGCGCCACGACGTGCCAGATCGGACGGGGCACCCGACGCACCCGGGCGGCGAGCCGACCACATCGCCAGATCAGCGCGGCGAGCCCGACGACGATGGGCAGGGTCATGTTGCAGAGCCGGCGGCTGCCGTACGACGCCATGCCCCAGTAGTCGAAGATCGTGCTGCCGAGATAGACCTGCACGGCGACGGCGAGCAGCAGGCCCGCCGCGATCAGCCTCGACGGGCGAGGCACGAACCAGAGCCCGATCACGCCGGCGTAAGCGAGCGGATGCGTCGAGAACCAGCCGTTCCGCGCCGAGAACAGCAGCTCGAGGATCATCGGCGAGCTCAGCCGCGTGTACGCACCGACGTGCGGCACCGCGAAGAACCCGCCGTAGACGACCTTCCAGTAGAGCAGCTGCGGGATGAACACGAGCCCGGCGATCGCGAGCACGGCCGCGCCGCCGATCACGAGGCGTGCGGCCTCACGCGGCGCGCGCGCGCGCAGCTGGCGAACGACGGCCACGGCGATCTCGAGCGCGACGACGACGCCGAGGCCGAGCTCCTGCATGCGCACGAGCATCGCGAGCCCGAGCAGCCCACCGAGGATGACCCAGCGGCGGACGTCGACGCGCCCGATCGTCACCACCCAGTACGCGAGGAACGTGGCGCTGGTCAGCGCGTCGAGGGCGTGGCCGTAGCTCGGCATGTAGGTCGCGTAGTAGGTCAGCGACGTGCCGAGCAGCACGGCGACCCCTGCGTACGCGGGCGCCCAGCGGCCGCCGCCGATCGCCACGCGCGAGATGCGGATGCCGAGCAGGATCGCGAAGCACGCCGCGAGCGCGCTCGAGAGGAAGACGAGGCGCTGATGCCAGAGCGTGTAGCCGTGGGTGGGGATCTCCGCGCCGAACCAGTTGCCGACCGTCGCGAGTCCCTGCGCCGCCCAGAGTAGCGGCGTCCACACGAGGGGTGGCCCGAGCGGCTGTGGGATCACCTTGTGCCCCCCCGGCCCGACCGGCTGGTTCCACGGATCGCCGTAGCGGCCGAGGTCGTTATCGAAGTTCCAGTCCAGATCGAACGCGGTCGAGCGCGCGATCAGGAACATCATGTGGCCGTCACCGCGGGCGAGCACCGGGCGATACACACCGTCACCGCGTGGTGCCGCCGGCGCGCCCCCCATGTCGTCGTTCGCCGCGTACATCCCGACGATGACGACCAGCGCGGCCGTCACGAGCCATCGCGGCATGCCGCCACGGACGAACCACCTCACCGCCGCCCGGACCTGACGCTTCATCTGCAGACCTCCGCCATCGTGCCTCATGCCGGCGCGGCGCGCCTCTCCGGGATGTCCGCGCGTGGAGCGATGCAGGGCGATCTTTCGGGCCTCAGCGAGACCCAGGGATCGAGCCCATGGCACGCGAGCGCCTCGCGGGCCTGGATGGCTGCGCAGCGGAGCTCTGGAACGCCTTGATGCCGGCTGAGATCCGCGGCGCTCCGCCCCGGAGAGTCAGGTCGCCGGGCGCACGCCGCCATCCTTGGTCGGGATGAACGTCATCGCGCGCTCGGCGAGGGCCGTGATCGTGAGGCTCGGGTTGACGCCGAGGTTGGCGCCGACCGCCGCGCCGTCGACGACGTAGAGGTTGCGGTAGCCGTGGACCCGGTGCTGGGCGTCGATCACGCCGTGCGCGGCGTCCGCGCCCATCACGCAGCCGCCGATGCAGTGCGCGGTCATCGGCAGGTCGAACAGGATCTCCGACGTCGAGGTGATCGCGATCCCCCCGAACTCGGCGGCCGCCCGCTCCGCGAACGTGTTCGCGGCCGGGATGTTCGTCGGGATCCGCTGGCCCTCGGTGGTCAGCAGCTTCTTCCATGGCCAGTACCAGCGGCGGCGCAGCCGGAACCGCAGCGTCGCGTCGATGGTCTGCATGACGAGCAGGATCAGCGTCTGGCGCGCGAACCCGAACGGGAACCCCGCGCGCACGAACCGCACCGGGTGGCGGAACGCGTTCCCGATCCACGTGCCGATCCGCCGGAGCCCCTTGCCGGTGACCATCATCGTCGCGAGCAGGCCGAGCACGTCGGAGCCGCGCGAGTAGCGGGTCGCCTCGATGTGCGTGAACCGATCGATGTGGATGCCGGAGCCGATCGCGATGCCCTGCGACATGTCGAAGCGCTTGCCGGGGAACCGCACCCCGATCAGCGACTCCGAGTTGGTCCGGACGTCCTTGCCGAGGTGCTCGGAGATCGCGGGCAGCGCGCCGGTCTCCTTCATCCGCATCAACAGATCCATCGAGCCGAGCGCGGAGGCGGCGAGCACGACGTGGCGCGCGGTGATCGTGCGGCGCTGCTTCGCGAACCACGCGGTCGAGCGCTCGGTCACCAGCTCGTAGCCGTCGGCACCGTCTGCCGCGCCGCGCGGCTTGAGCTCGACGACGCGGGTCTCGGCGAACACCTGCGCGCCGCGCTGCTCGGCGAACCACAGGTAGTTCTTGTCGAGCGTGTTCTTCGCGTTGAACCGGCAGCCGACCATGCAGCCGCCGCAGCCGATGCAGCTCGACCGCGGCGGCCCCGCGCCGCCGAAGTACGGATCCGGGTGGGCCACGCCCTGCGCGTCACCGAAGTACACCGCGACATCCGTCTTGTAGAACGTCTCGCCGCAGCCCTGCGAGTCGGCCATGCGCTTGAGCATGTGATCCGCCTCGCCGAGGATCCGGTTCTCGGTGACCCCCAGCATCCGCCGCGCGGTCGCGTAGTGGCCTGGCATCTCGCCTTCCCAGTCGGCGAGCCCCTTCCACGATCCCTCGCGCCACACCGAGTCTGGCGGCACGAGCATCGTGTTCGCGTACGTGATCGAGCCGCCGCCCACCGCGTTGCCGCACAGGATGACGACGTGCCGGAACGGTCGCATGTCATAGAACCCGAACAGCTTGAGCCCGGGCCGCCAGATCCAGCGCCGCAGGTTCCACGTGCTCTTCGGGAAGTCAGCCGCCGTCCACCGCCGCCCCATCTCGATCACCGCGACCGAGTAGCCCTTCTCGGCGAGCCGGCACGCCGACACGCTGCCGCCAAACCCCGAGCCCACCACCACATAGTCGTAGTCGAAGGTCGGGTCCGTGCCGGCAGGCATGGCGGCAACGTAGCACCCCGCGCGACCTCCGCTCCCGGTGGCGGGTGCGACGACCCGTCCCGGCACAGGCCGATCACCGCGAGGGGCGCGTGCGCTACTGCAGAAACTCGTCGACCAGGAGCCGGAGCGCCTTGAGGTCGAACGGCTTCTCGAGGCGGTGGTTCGGCACGCGATCGAGGAACTCACGGGCGGACGCCGTGAACGCGCCACCGGTGAGGAACACGAAGCGCTGGGCCTGCGCGGGGTCGAGCTTGACGAGCGCCGCGTGGAGCTCCATGCCCGTGATCTGGGGCATCATCAGGTCGCAGAACACGACGTCGTAGCGCTCACCGGCGGTGACCAGGTCGAGCGCGGCGCCGGCGCTGAACACGGCGGTGACGTCGTGCTCTTTCGAGAGGTAGCGCCGGATCGCGGTGGCGATCGGCGCCTCGTCGTCGATCACCAGGACCCGACCGCGACGCAGCTGCGGCGGCCGGGTCGTGCCCGTGCGCGGCGGCGGCGCCGGCTTGCAGTCACCCACCGGCAACGTGACGCGGAACTCGGTGCCCTTGCCGACCTCGGTGTCGTACGTGATCGTGCCGCCGAACTGGGTGACGATCTTGTGCGAGATCGCGAGCCCGAGCCCGGTGCCGACGCCCACGGGCTTGGTGGTGAAGAAGGGCGTGAACAGGCGTGGCTGGACGTCGAGCGGGATGCCGTCGCCGGTATCGGCGATCGTGATCACGACGTTCCCCGCGCCATCGAGCGCGGTCGTGATCCGGATCTCGTTCGCGTCGTAGTTGCCGGGAGGGATCGCGTGCGCGGCGTTGATGATGAGGTTGAGGAACACCTGGCCGAGCCGCGACTCGTTGGCGTCGACCTCGGGCACGCGGCCGAACGACTTGACGAGGCGCGCACGGTGGCGGAGCTCGTTCCAGGCCATCCGCAGCGTCGAGTCGAGGACGTGCTCGACGTCGACCGGGCCGCGGCGATCCTCCTCGGAGCGCGAGAAGATCTTGAGGTCGCGCACGATCTCGCGCACGCGGTCGGCGGCGGCGCGCGCGTCCCTGAGCTCGGCAGCGAGCTCGGGCGGCAGCTCGCGATCCGCGAACGCGACGACGTCCTGCAGCGCCATGTCGAGGTTCGCGATCACCGAGGCGAGCGGGTTGTTGATCTCGTGCGCCACGCCGGCGGCGAGCGTGCCCACGGATGCCATGCGGTCCGCGACCATCAGGTGCATCTCGGTCTGCTTGCTCTCGGTGACGTCCCGCGAGATCAAGACGACGCCGACGACCTCACCGTGCTGGCGGATCGGGCCGAGCCGCGACGAGTACCAGATCCGCTTGCCCTCGGGCGGCGCCACGGACATCTCGACGCCCTGCGGCAGGCCGGTCTCGCGCAGCCGACGGAGCGCGGCGACCAGCCCGGATTGGTGCTCCTCCTCGGGCATGAAGTCGAAGATCTTGCGACCCACGACCTGCTCGGGCGTCAGCGGCAGCGCCGTGCGGTTGACGAACAGGATGGTGCCCTCGAGATCGAGGTGGAACACGAAGTCGGGCGCGCTCTCGATCACGGCGTCGAGCAGCGCCGCGTGATCGGTGGCACGGCGCTCGGCGGCCTCCCGATCGGCGAAGGCCCGCGCGAGCGTGAGCACGTGCGAGATCTGGGTCGCGACACCGTGTGCGAAGGAGCGCCAGTCGCCGTGATCGAGCTCGCGGCCGCGCGCGACCATCAGCAAGCTGCCGAGCGCGTGGTCGAGGTGACCGACGGGCACGACGAGCATCGCGGTGGCGCGCGCGCGCGCGAGTAACCGCTGCTCGAGCTGCTGCGTCTCGACGTCGGGCGGATGCGACGGGATCGCGTAGGTCCGGCCCTCCGCGATCAGCGTGCGCAGCAGCGCCTCGTGCCCGAACAACGTCGCGAGATCATCGGGCGCCGCCGGCGAGGTGCTCGCCCCGAGCGGGCGCACGCGCAGCGCCTCGCCCTCGACGAGATAGAGCGCGCCGAGCGAGATCCCGCCGGCATCGAAGCACTCGGCGAGCGCCTCGTCGAGCGCGACATCGACGTCACGGTGCTCGAGCACGGCCTCCGAGATCCCGGTGAGCACCGCGAGCTCGGAGGCGAGCACCGAGCACCGCTTCGCGAGGCCGGTGTTGAGCATCACCTGACGCTCGAGCTGCCGGAACACGCGCTGGTTGTGCTCCTTCTCGAGCGCGGGCAAGGACTCCGCCTGGATCTCGCGGAGCGGCCGCTTCGACGTCAGCGTCCGGCGCAGCGTGTCCAGCAACTCGACGAGCTCCGGCGTGCGCGGGACCAGCTCGGTGGCGCCGGCGCGCCGCGCGAGCTCGCGGTCGGCGGGCTCGACGTAGCTCGAGGTGATCAGCACGAGCGGCAGCCGGCTCAGCCGCGGATCTTGACGCATCGCCATCGCGAGCCCGAACCCATCGAGGTCCGGCATCATGACGTCGGAGACCACGACGTCGGGGGGCTCGCGCCGCATCGCCTCGAGCGCGGCCCGGCCGTCGCCGACCGCCTCGATCCGGAAGCCGAGCCGCGCGAGCCGGAAGGTCGCGAGCTTGAGCTGCATCGGATCGTCGTCGGCGATCACGAGGCGACGGCCCATGCCGAACCGCCCGGTCGCCAGCGCGGCTTTCGGCAGGTGCGCCTCGACGAGGGGCACCAGCCGCGACGGCGCGATCGGCTTCGCGATGATGTCATCGAAGCCGACGGAGGAGACCCGCGCCTCGTCGAGCTCCGACACGAAGCCCGAGAACGCGAGGATCGAGACGTCACTGCCGCACGCGAGATCGCGGAGCTCGCCGACGAGCACGAAGCCGTCGGCATCCGGCAGCATCAGATCCTGGAGCACGACGCGCGGCCGCTCGCTCGTCATCAGCGCGCGCGCCGTCTTGCCATCCGGGGCCTCGACGACCTCGTGACCGTTGCGCTGGAGCGCCAGCCGCACCATGCGGCGGGTCGCCGTGTTGTCGTCGACGACCATGATCTTGTGGGTCACGGGGCGTCCTGACGTGCGAGGTGCCGGGCGATCGTCTCGGGCAACCCACGAGTATCGATCGGCTTGGTGACGTAGTCGTCGCAGCCCGCCGCGAGCGCACGGTCGTGGTCGCCCTTCATGGCGTACGCCGTGACCGCGACGATCACGATGCCCCGGGTCGCCGGGTCCGCCTTGAGGCGGCGCGTCAGCTCGAGCCCGTCGATCCCGGGCAGCTGGAGGTCCATGAGGATCAGCCGCGGCGGCTGGTCGGCGATGATCTGGAGCGCCGACTCGGCGTCGAGCGCGGTGGTGACGTCGTACCCCTTCGACTTCATGAGGTAGGTCACGAGCTTCAAGTTCGTGGCGTTATCGTCGACGATGAGGATGCGGTCGGACATCACCCGCCCTCGGCGATGGTCGCGCCCACGCCCGCCCGCAGCAGCGAGGCGAGCAGCGTCTTGCTGTCGAGTGGCTTGTGGAGGATGTCGTGCACGCTGAAGCCGGCGACCACCTTTGCGTCCGGCACGACGGTGACGACGATGATCGGCACCCCGACGTTACGCCCCTCGCCGTGCAGCGCCGCCAGCAGATCGAGCCCGCTCATGTCGGGGAGCAGCAGATCGATCGTGATCGCGTCGAACGCGCGGGCCCGCCACCGCGCGAGTGCCTCGGCGCCCGTCGACGCCAGCTCGACGGCGTACCCCGCGCTCGCGAGGGCATCGAGCAGCACGGCCTGGTCGCGGCTATCGTCCTCGACCACGAGCACGGTCCGGGTGCCAGCGCGCTCGACCGCGAGCTCCGACATTGCCCAGGTGGGCTCGATGATGACGGTGGAGTGGCGCGGCAGGATCGCGTGGAACGTGCTGCCCTCGCCGAGCGTGCTGCGCACCCCGACCGAGCCGCCCTGGGCCTCGACGAGGCGCCGCGTCAGCGCGAGCCCGAGCCCGGTGCCCTGGTGCCGCTTCGCGCTGCCGGTCTCGAGCTGCTGGAACTCGACGAACAGCCGGCTCTGGTCGACGGTGGAGATCCCGATGCCGGTGTCGGTCACCTCGAACCGGAAGTGGTCGGCGCCCACGGGGCTGACCCGCAGGGTGATCTGGCCACTCGAGCGCGCGAACTTGAGCGCGTTCGACAGGTAGTTGTAGACCACCTGCTTGAATCGTGACGGATCGATCCGCACGCGGCCGACCGCGGGCTCGACCTCGGTCACGACGCGCAGCTGCTTCTGCGCCGCGGCCGTGCGGAGGATCGCGACCACCTCGCCCAGCACGCGCGAGACCTCGACGTCCTCGGGACGGAACTCGAGCTTGCCGGCCTCGACCTTCGCGAGATCGAGGACGTCATTGATGAGCTGCAGCAGGTGGCGCCCGCTCGCCAGGATGTCACCGAGGAACTCCCGATGCGTCGGGCTGTCGGCCGGGACCTGCCCGTCGTACAGCAACTCGGCGAAGCCGATGATCGCGTTGAGCGGCGTCCGCAGCTCGTGCGACATGTTCGCGAGGAACTCGCTCTTGAGCCGGCTCGCCTCCTGGATGCGCCGGTTCTGCAGCTCGAGCTCGACGCCCCGCCGCCGGATCTCCTCGTTGCGCAGCCGCTCGCGGATATCGATGATGCTGAGCCGCGCGAGGTTCGGGCCCGAGGTCGGCAGCAGCACGACCTGGGTCTCCGTCGGGATCTCCTCCCCGTCGACGAGGTACACCCAGAAGAACCGCGGAGCTTGGCCCGCGAGCGCATCGGCGATCAGCTGCGCGGACGCCGTCGCTGCGTCACGACCGTCAGGCTGCACCGGCGCGCTGAACGTGTCGAGCGGCGTCCCGAGCAGCACCTCGCGCGAGCAGCGGAAGAACTCGAGCGCCTTGGTGTTGGCGTCGATCAGCGTGCGCCGTCCGAGCTCGAACGTGAGCAGCGGCTCGGGCGCGACCTCGAAGCCGGTGCGGTAGCGCTCCTCGCTCAGCCGCAGCTCCTGCTCGGCCGCCAGCCGGGCGCGATACTCCGCCGCCTCGCGCAGCGCGCGCTGGACCGCGGGCACCAGCCGCCGCGGCTTGTCCTTCGCGAGGAAGTCCAGCGCGCCGGCGCGGACCGCCTGCACGGCGGGCTCCTCACCGGGCGTCCCCGACACCACGATGCAGGGCGCGTCGACCTTGCGGCGCGCGAGCAGCTGGAGCACCGCCTCGCCGCTGAAGCCCGGCATGGTCCAGTCGGAGACGATGAGGTCCCAGGCCTGCTCGAGCGCGACCCCGAGCGCCTCGGCGGAGGCGACCCGCTTCGACTCCACGACGTAGCCACCCTTGCCCAGCTCGCGGAGCAACAGCTCGTAGTCGTCCTCCGAGTCCTCCGCGACCAGCAGCCGCAGAGTCCCGAGCGACGCGTTCGACCCCGTCACGGACACCTGGTACGACCTGACCCCTGCACGCACCTCCACGATAGCCCCGGGCACGGCGCGCCCACAACCTGTCCCGGAGGGCGGGGACCGAATCCCGCCCCTCAGCACTCCGTCGCGTTCGCCGTGGCGGGCAGCGTGAAAGATACCTTCGCACCCTCACCGAGGCAGCCATCGGCCCAGATCGTGCCCCCGTGGCGCTCCACGATGCGGTGGACGGTCGCGAGCCCGATCCCGGTGCCCTTGTAGTCGCTGTCGGTGTGGAGCCGGTGGAAGGGCGTGAACAGCCGGCTCGCGTGGGTCCTGTCGAACCCCGCCCCGTCGTCCTTCACGAAGTAGACGGCCTCGTCGCCCTGCCCCTCCACCCCGACCTCGATGTGGGCCAGCGCGCACTTCGACGTGAACTTCCAGGCGTTGCCCAGCAAGTTTTCGAGCAGGATCCGCAGCAGGCGGGCGTCGCCGGCGACGACCAGGTTCGGTGCCACGGTGGCCGCGACCCGCCGCTCGGGATCCCGCCGCCCGAGCTCCTCGAGGACGACGTTCGCGAGGGTCGAGAGCTCCACGCGCTGCCGCCCGAGGGGCGCGCGGCTGATCCGCGAGAGCTCGAGCAGCGCATCGATGAGGTCCGCCATCCGCGCCGACGCGGCGAGCACGCGCCGGATGTGCTCGAGCGCCTTGCCATCGAGCTTGTCGCCGAGGTCCTCGGTGAGCGCGTGGGTGAACGCGCTGATCGTGCGGAGCGGTGCACGGAGGTCATGCGAGACCGAGTAGCTGAAGGCCTCGAGCTCGCGATTCGCCTGCGCCAGCTCGGCGTTTGTCCGGGCGAGCTCCTCGGCCATCACGCCGCGTGCCTCCGCGAGATCCATCGCCGCGCGGGCCTCGGAGGCCTCGAGCTCGCTGCGCAGCAGCTGCTCGCGGACGCGCCGCTGCTCGTCCTCGATCTGCTTGCGGCGGAGCTGCGCCTGGACGCGCGCCGACAGCACGTCGAAGCCGCTCGCCTTGGAGACGAAGTCATCGGCGCCCGCGGCGAGGCCCTCGATCACGGCCTCGCGCTGCTCGGTCGCGGTCAGGATGATCAGCGGCACGTCGCGGGTCTCGGGCCGGTCCTTGATCTGCTGGCACGTCGCGACGCCACCCATCCCGGCCATCGTGCGGTCGAGCAGGATGCAGTCGACGGTCTCGTGCGCGAGCAGGCGGACGGCTTCCTCGCCGGAGCCCGCGCACACCACGTCATAGCCGCGCTTGCGGAGCCGACCGGACAGGATCTCGAGATACTCGGGATCGTCATCGACGGTGAGGATCCGCTTCGGCGCGAGCATCCGCTTGGTGTCCGTCGGCACCGCAGTCGCGGAGCGCAGCAGCGCGCGGGTCCGCGCGAGGATGACGCCGAGGTCGTCCTTCTTGACCGAGCTGTCAGCGCCGGCCTCGAGCGCGCGGACCTCGGCGTCCTTGGCCGACGATTCGGTGAGCAACAGGCACGGCGTCGCGCGCAGGCTCGGCTCGAACCGGAGCCGCCGCACGACGCTCGGGCCATCCATGTCGGTCATCGCGCCGTCGACGATGATCGCGGTCGGCTGCAGCGAGGCCGCGAGCTGGAGGCCTTCGCTGCCGCTGTTCGCCGACGCGGTCTGGAAGCCCGCCCTCGTCAGCGTGTCGACGAGCTCCTCGCGGAACCTGGCGTCGCCGTCGATCACGAGGACGAGCTCGGGCCGCGGCGGCGCGCCGAGCAGGCTGCGGACCAGGGCCGCGACCTTGACGATGTCGTACGGCTTGCCGAGGTAGTCGGTCGCCGTGATCATGCGCTCGATGAGCTGGTCGGAGACCTCGCCGTAGCTGGCGAGCATCAGCACCGGCATCTCGCCGAGCACGTGATCGCGGCGGATCAGCTCGAGCAGGTCGATGCCATTGCCGTCGGGCAGCAGCACATCGAGGATCGCGAGCGAGACCGGCTGCGTGCGGAGGGCGGTGCGAGCCTCGGCGAGCGACGCGCACGCGATGGTGCGGAACCCACTGCTCTCGAGAGCATCCGTGAGGTCCGTGCGAACGGTCTGACTATCGTCGACGATGAGGATCGCAGTCATCGTTACCGCCTCGCGACCCGCCTCTCCCGTCCCTGCCCGGAAGAAACTAGACCACGTCGGGTGACCGCGGCAACGCCTGGAGGACTCCTCCCTCGCGGCGGCCCCGCGATCAACGTTTAAACCGTGGAGGATCCTCCGAGGAGCGGGATCGCTGCGTGAGAATCACCTTCGCGAGCGCGGGGTCAGGAATCCCCGCGCGGCGAGCTGCTCAGGGCAGCAGCGCCGCGAGCTCGTCGTAGTGATCGAAGCTGGTCGCGTTGCCGGCGTCGAGCTCGGCACGCAGCTCCGAGGTGAACTCGGGGAGGTTGATGAAGATCTGGTCCGGCGCGAGGCCCGCGTTGCGGTAGGCGACCACGTCGCTCGCGCGGTTGCCGACGCCCCCGACCACGGGGACCGCGAGGTCCTGCAGCACCTGGGTCTTGAACGCGACGGTGTTGCCTCCCGGGATCGTGATCGGCGCGCGCGCGAGCCGCAGCGGTCCCGGCGGGAAGCCGTGATCGCGCAACCAGCGCCGCGTGACCTCGGTGAACTGATCGCCGCGCGCCGTCACGTAGACGACGGTCCGGCCGCTCTGCGCGTAGGCCTGCGGGGCGCCGGGCTGGTGGCGGATGTCGCGGCGGAGCAGCACGGTCTTGAAGATCGCGTTCTCGGACGACGTGATCGTGCCGTCGATATCAGTCACCAGCACGCCCTCGCCCGCCGCCGCGACGAAGCCGACGAACCGCACGCCCGAGCCGTCGCCGCGGACATGAGCGTAGAGGTCGGTCATCCCGACGGGCAGCCGCTGCGCGCCCTGGAGCTCGAGCATGAACCGGCCGTCATCGTTGCTGCGGGTCACGCCCAGCGAGCGCCACGCGCCGGCGCGGCACGCGAACACCTCGACGTCCTCGCCCTCGAGGTCCTTGTCAAAGGCGGTGTAGGCCAGCTTGCCACCGAGTGTCTGGTTTTCATCACTCTCTGACGCGATCAGGTCGACACCCCGGTGGCGCGGCGAGCCCACGGCCGCGAGCACGCGGTTGCGGCGGCTGTGGAACGTCGCCGTGATCGCGTCGGGAGTACCCTGGCAGGTCGCGGACTTGGCGCTGGAGGCCTCGTCGGCCGCGAACGCCGCGTTGATGGCACAGCCACCGGTGAGCGCGGCCGGAACGAGGCCAGCGAGCAGGAGCGGGAGCAGGTACCAGCGCATCGGCGGGTCACCGTGCAGCTACCGCGCCGGTCATCGGCGCGGACGGGCTCAGGGGCCGACGCGCCAGTCATCGATGTACGCGCCGCTCATCGCATCGGTGCGGATGCCCGCGGTGCCCCAGGCGAAGGCCGTGTCGGTCACGGACATCACGCGCTTGCCGTCGAGGAAGAGCTCGAGCCGGCTGCCGACCGCGCTGAACCGCAGCGTGTGCCACGTGTTCGGCGTGGGCTTGCCGTAGGCCTTCAGCACGCCGAGCACCGTGTAGACGCCGCACTGCTTCTTCTGGATCTGGACGACCCCATCCGCGCGCCACGACGCGACGTACAGATCGTCCTCGCTGCGATAGCGCGTGAACGCCTTGAACCCCGGGTTGACGCCGGGCCCGCTGATCCCCGCATAGAAGAACCGGTACTCGATGCTCTGATCCGTCCACTTGATCGGCGCGCTGTTGCCTGCGGCGAAGCCGAGGGCGAGCGCGCGGAAGGCGCCGTCCGTGGTCGACGTGATCTTGCCGCGCGTGAGGTCGCCCACGTTGACGGCCGTGAGACACCCCGCGGTGACATCGAGGTGCGAGCGCGCCGTCTTGGTGCCGCCGCACTCGACCGCGGCCGGCAGCGAGGAGCCGTATCCGCGGAAGTCCTCGTTGCCTGCGGGGTACGTCGTGCTGTAGCCGCGCCACGGTCGCAGCGCCACCGTGCCGACCGGCGACGAGCCGCCGACGTACGGCGTGTACGCGCTCGACGAGACCGCGCACGTCAGCTCCGAGCTCGTCTCCCCCAGCCGCTCCGCGCCGACGGACCCGTCATCGGCCTCCTCCGAGTCGTCGTCCCCGGCGGACGCCAGCTCCTCGGTGCACCCGACAGTCAGCGTCAGCACTGCGAGAACGCCGGTCAGCCAGGAAGAGAGAGAGGTGGTGAGTGGAGCCATTCCGCTCGATGTAACGGGAACCGCACGCGGGCGTCTCTTGGAGAAACTCTCGCTTACATGCGGGGTTAGCTCCGTACGAGTACTCCGGAGAGCGGATTTTCGCCGCGATCTTCAAGCGCGATTCGCCCGGGGCGCGAGCTGGATTACCGTCTGGATCGCTCGAGAGCCACCGATTAGTTTCCGCGATCGTGACGTCGGCGCGCACCTCGACACCTCGGTGCAAGGTGCGCTCTCAGCGCTGACCTGGGACGGCCGCGCGCCGGCACGCACAGCTCCGCGAATCGCTGACGAGTGCGTGCCCGTGGCGCAGGCTCGAATTCAGCCGAGCCAGCGCCAGCGCAGCCGCGTCTGCTTGCCGAGCTGGAGCTCGAGATCGCGATCGATCTCGATCAGCCGCGCGCGATGCTCGCCGACGAGCCGCGTGCCGTTGTAGCTGGCCGTGTCGATCACGACGAGCCGATCATCGGCGTGCAGCAGGAGCGCGTGCACGCGCGACATCGACGGGTCCTCCATGACCTCGCTCGCATCGCAGCGGCCATAACGACCGAGCAGCACGCCATCGCGCAGCGGTGCGTGGCCGATGTTCAACGTGGTGCTGCGGTGCGGACCCACGAGCTCGATGCGGCCGGCGAGGTCGCGATCGCTGCCGAGCTCGACCTGCGAGGTATCGCGCGGGCCTTGCGTGCGGAAGATGTAGCTCTGGCGGATGTCGGTGCGCGGCAGGCGCAGGCGCGGCAGCGAGCCGCCGGCGCAGTTCTCGAGCTCGTCGAAGTAGACCCGCTCCGGCAGCATGTCCCACGCGTCGGCCGCGCGCTGCGGCCAGTCCGCCGGATCGCCGAGCGTCAGCATGAAGAACGTGTAGCCACCGCAGCGCAGGATCGACGGGCCCTCGGCTCGCACGCCGCGCAGCACCCGGCCGTCCTCGTCGGTCATGCCGTCGGTGGTGCGCAGATCGAGCACGCGGTAGCGCACCTTCGTGGCGCCCCGCTCCCAGCTCACCACGGGCCCGAGCAGGATCGCGAACTGGCGCAGCGCGAGGCCCTCGCTGCCGCGCAGGTAGAGATCGCACTGGTCGTGGCGACCGACGATCGCCGCCACCGGCCGGCCGACGCGCGCGATCAGCTTGACGATCCCGGCCGCGCGCCCGGTGCGCTCGTCGACCGCGACGATCGCGATGCCGGGCTCGTCGACGGTGCGGCACGCCGGCGCGAACCGCTCGTACGTGTCGAGGAACAGCTGGCGCGCACCGCGGCGGCCCTGCGGCATGACGGCGGGACGCATCACGGTGGGCGAGTTTCCGCCCTCGCGCACCTGACCGTCCCAGAGACTGATCCCGAGTGTCTTCACGCCCCGGATCAACCGTACCCCAAGGACGCGAGTCCGTCTCACGGGATCTCGGGCAAGCTACCCCACCGCATGCCGACGCAGCACCGCGCGAACTCGCGCGCAGAGCGATCGCGTCAGAGCGATCGCCGGCTAGCCGAGCTGCCGGCGCGATCCAACTGCCAGCGAACGCTCGCCGGGGCGATGGCACCGCCCTTGCTCATACGTCGTTGCATGTCGGACCCGAACAACACCAGCGCCCTCGGCTTCTCCCCGCTCGAGGAGGCCTTCTTTCGCGCGGGCTCGGAAGCCGCCGAAGCGGAGCGCCCGGAGAGCTTCGAGGATCTCGACGAGGGCTATCAGCCCCGACCGCTGTGGCAGCGTCTGTTCTCGCGCAGCTCGCGTCAGCCGTAACGTCCGTCACGGCGGCGTGGTCGCCCGCGTGACCGTGTAGCCCGCCTCCTGCAGCAGCGCCGGCAGCGTCGCGTCACCGACGATCAGGTGACCGAGCCCCACGGCGACGAAGGCGCCCGCCTCCGCCAGGTACGCCTCCAGCTTCGGCAGCCATGCGCGATTGCGCGCGACGAGCAAGCTCTCCGACCGCGGGCTCGCCAGCAGCTTCTGCATCGCGGCGTCATCGCCGGTGACGTAGAACGCCCGCAGCCCCGCGAGCTCGCAGCGCATCGTCGTGCGCGCGCGGATCGCCTCGGTGAGATCGGCGATGGTCACCGCGCCCGCGAGCGTCGCCAGCTGCGCCTCCCAGGTCTCGAGCGCGTCCACGGTGATCCCTGCGCGGCGGGCACGCTCGGCGAGCGCCACGTCCATGGTCGGGGATGGCGGTGGCGCCAGCGTCGCGTTGAGCCGCGCCATCGCGTACCACGGTCGTGCGCGCCGCAGGTCGTCCTCGCGGACCACGCCGCGCAGCGTGTCGCGCAGCTCCCACCAGTCATCGGTGGCGAGCTGGTGATCGAGACCCTTGCCGCCGGGGAGGCGGGCCAGCTCGACGAGCCGCTCCGCGTCGGGTGGGACGTCGCCGAGCTCGGAGGCGAACCGCGCCGACGCCGCGAGCCGGGGCCACACGATGGCGGGCACGTCGGCCGCGCTCCCGTTGTGGATCGTGCCGTAGAGCCAGACCACCGGGCCATCGTCGCGATGGACCTTCCACAGGAACGGCGCCGCGGCGGGATCGCCTGGCACGTCGATCGTGCACCGCGGCTGCGACGACGCACACGCCGACGCCAGCACCGCCGCCACGACGAGCGCGAGGGCTCGCGCGACCGGCCGCATCAGCGCCGCGCGAGCAGGGTGTCGAGGAGCGGCAACAGCACCTGGATCCGGATCGGCTTCACCAGGTGCTCGGCGAATCCCGCAGCCCGCGTGCTCTCGCGATCCGAGGGCTGGCCGTAGCCGGTGATCGCGACGATCGGGAGCTCGGTGCACTCGGGGCGCGCGCGGATCCGGCGGGCGAGCTCGTAGCCGTCCATGCCCGGGAGCCCGAGATCGACGAGAGCGACGTGCGGGGTGCGGCCGCCGAGGAGCTCGAGAGCGACGACCGGATCGTGGGCGACCAGCGCCTCGTAGCCGTGACCGGTGAGCGCCTCCGCGAGCAGCTCGGCGGCGTCCTGGTTGTCGTCGACGACGAGCACGACGCGGAGCTCGGCGCGCGGCACGGCCGCCTGCACCTGCGTGCGGGCGTGGGGCGCGGGCAGCGAGCCGTCGAGCGCCGGCAGCACGACCTCGAGCTCGCTGCCGTGACCGGCACCCGCGCTGTGCGCGCTGACCCGACCGCCGTGCAGCTGCACGAGCGACTTCACGATCGAGAGGCCGAGCCCGAGGCCGCCCGCCGCGCGCTCGATCGAGCGGCGGCCGCGCGCGAAGGCCTCGAACACCCGGTCGAGGAGCTCGGGCGGCATGCCGACTCCGCT
>JALZOI010000539.1 GCA_030857245.1 Myxococcota bacterium | reverse complement strand
CGCTCACACCGACCTCGGATCATCGCTGATCACGAGCTGCGCGTGGGGCGAGCTCGTCAGGCGGATCCGCGTCTGCGCGTTGGACCGGTAGGCCGCGGCCGCCGGCGCGTCGGGATCCGGCTCGCGCACGCCGGCCCCCAGGATCGAGACGCGCTCGCCGATCTCGATGATCGCCTCGCGGTAGCGCAGCGAGCTGGTCTTGAACCAGTCGCGGTGGATCAGGTTGGCGTCCGACAGCAGCTTGCGCTGGCGCGGGTCCGCATCGAAGGCGGCGAGCGAGGTGGTCTCGTGATCGAACGCGACCGAGAGCACGGCGTGCTCGGGATCGACGACCGCGCGGTGCCCGTCCTCCTCGAGGACGAACGAGACGCCGTCGGAACGCTCGGCGAGCCCCATCACCGCGCCGCCGCCCCCGACCCCGAGGTTCTCCTCGATGATGATCAGGTAGTAGACGCACGGCCGCCCGGAGATCGGCGCCTCGAGCGTCTGCCCCTCGAAGGCGTGCACCGTCCCGGTGATCCGCCCGAACGTGTCCTCGGGGAGCGTGCCGATCCCCCACTGCGCCGCCTCGCGGAACTGCCGCCGGATCCGGCGCGCGCGGAACCAGCCCCGGATCGTGCGCTGCGCCGACACGAGGTTCAGGTAGAGGGGTTGGTGGACCGGCACGCGGGGGCTCGCAGTCGCGCGGCGCAGCGAAGATCGGTGGCCGGCACCCGCCGAGGATACCAGGGCGTGCCGTGGTGCGTCGCGTCGCGTTGCTGTTCGCGTCGCGATGCTCTGTACCGGTACGCAGGGTGCCGACGGCGCCACCGGCGCCAATGGCCCGCCCGCCACGGGCGGCAAGGCGTTCAACTTCCGCGACGAGTGGAGGTTCGGCGGCGTCATCGACGCCACGCTCTCTGGTGATCGGCTGCCGATCGGAAGCACGGCGGCCACAAGTGGATCGCGGTGAACCGGGACCTCGACGTCGAGACCGGTGAGCCAGCCGGCGTTGCGGGCGACCCCTGCGGTCGATCGCCGGACCGGCGTGGGTCGTACGACGTCGACCCGCCGGCGGGTGCGATCGGGGGCGCGGTCGGGCAGTGCTACGATCGCGCTCGTGAGCCTCGCGGATCGGCCCCGGCTGCGGCTGATGACGCTGTGCTTGCTCTACGTCTCGCAGGGCATCCCGTGGGGCTTCATGGCGACCACGCTGCCGGCGTACCTCAAGTCGCGCGGGGTCGACGCGGGCTTCGTGGGCGCGACGCTCGCGTTCACGACCCTGCCGTACTCGTTCAAGTGGGTGTGGGGCCCGGTGATCGACACGCTCCAGCTCCGCCGGTTCGGCCGCTACCGCCCGTGGATCATCTTCGCGCAGCTGATGATGGCGGTGACGATCCTGATCCTCGTCGCGATTCCGGACCTCACGGCGCAGATCAAGCTGCTCGCGTGGATGATCCTGATCCACACCGTCTTCAACTCGCTGCAGGACGTCGCGGTCGACGCGCTCGCCGTCGACCAGCTCGCCGACGCGGAGCGCGGCCGGGCCAACGGACTGATGTACGCGTCCAAGTACGCGGGCGGCGCCCTCGGTGGCGTCGGCATGGCCTCGGTGATCGCTGCGACCAGCCTGCAGACCGCGTTGCTCGCGCAGACCGCGGTGCTGCTCGCGATCATGTTCGTGCCGCTGCTCGTCCGCGAGCGCTCGACCGCGCCGCCGCCGCGCCTGCCGCTGCGCGAGATCGGGCGCGCGCTCGGCCAGGCGTTCTCGCTGCGCTCCGCGCTGATCGCCGCGCTGCTGATGCTCGGCGCGACGTTCGCGACCGGCGTGATCACCGCGACCGGCGTGCAGCTGTTCGTCGGCGAGCTCGGCTGGTCGTACGTCGAGTACACGTCGATCACGGGCGGCTGGGGCCTCGCCGTCGGCTGCACGTGCGCCGCGCTCACCGGCTTCCTCACCGATCGGTTCGGGCGGAGGCCGATCGCCGTGATCGCCTCGATCGGCCTCGCCGCCGGGTGGATCGGCTTCGCGCTCGCGCAGGATCACTGGCATGACCGCACGCTGATCTACGCGCTCGGCCTCTACGAGGGCGCCTGCCAGGCGATCCTCAGCGTCGCGCTGATCTCGCTGTGCATGGACCTGTCATGGCCGCGGATCGCCGGCTCGCAGTTCGCGGCGTACATGGCGCTCTCCAACTTCTCGACGACGCTCGGCTACCAGTTCGCGGAGCGCGCCAGCAGCTGGTGGGACTTCCACGGCGTCTACCTAGCCGCGGCGGGGTTCCAGCTCGCCATCACGCTCCTCGTGTGGCCGATCGATCCGCGACAGTCCCGCCGCGAGCTCCCGCCGCCCGCCGGCACGCGCGTCAACTGGCTCGGCATCGGCGCGTTGCTCGGCCTGCTCGGCTTCCTCATCGTGATGACGATCTACGTGACGCTGCAGCGGCTCGGCTGAGCACGGAGCGCAGGTCACGAGGGCGGTGCGTTCGCTCAGTCTCGATACCGCACGGCGTCTTGCACGATGCTCGGCGCGGGGAGCTGGGCGTCGCGGAAGGCGCGGCCCATGGCGTCGAGGCTGCCGTAGCCGACGGCGCGGGCGACGTCGCTCGGCGTGCCGTCGGGCGCGGAGAGCAGGAGGACGGCGGCGCGCAGCCGGAGGACGCGCATGGCGTCGCGGAAGCCGGCGCCGTACAGGCCGAAGTCGCGCGTCAGATCACCGAGGTCACGGCCGAGCTGGCGCAACGAGAGGCCGGCGATCGTGGCGATCTGCTTGAGCGAGGTCGACGTCGCCTGGTCCTCGTAGAGTGGGCGGATCACGGCCCACAGCCGCTTGTAGCGCTCGGGCTCCTCGGTCACCACGCTGGTCGTCAGATCGCGTGACAGGACCTGCGCGTCGCCGAGCCGCAGCACGAGCTGGTGCAGCGCGGCCTCCGTCGGGGTCGCCGCGAGCGCGTGGTACGCGTCCCACACGAGCGGCGGCAGCTCGATCGGGCCGTTCGCGAGACCGACCGGCCGCTGCAGATCGACGGCGTTGACGCGGAGCTCGACGATCACGCCCGGCGCGCCGAACGAGCGGAACGTCCGCGAGCCGGGCAGCACGCGGTCGAACTCGGTCTCGGCGAGCACGTACGCGACGGGCCCGGTCACGCTGGACGAGCCGACGATATCGAACGTCCCGCGCAGCGAGGCGTAGAGATGGACGACCGGGCTCGCCTTCTTCGCGGCGGGAGCGAACGCGCTGTCGTAGAGCAGGCGATCGCGGTTCACGAGGTGCGCGCGCAAGCGGCGCTCGAGGAAGATCGTCGAGCTCAGGGTGCTCGTGTTGAAGCGGCGGGAGCTCGTCGCGGACAGCATGTCACTTACACTCCAGCACGGCCGCACACGTCGGCTGCTGCTTCACGCAGGCGACATGGCGCTGCACCTTGGCGGCGTTGACGGTGGCGTCGTGCTCGAGCGCGGCGCACGCGGCCACGCACTCCTTCTCGTCGAAGGCGAGCTTGCTGCCCGTCTCCTCGACACACTCCGCCTCGCGCTTGCAGACTTCCTTGCACGCATCGCTGCGCGGCTCGGTGCAGCCGGCAGCGCACGCGAGCGCGAGCGCGGTGGCGAGGAGCGGGGCACGCATCGAGCGGACAGTATACCGCTCCGGCGCGCGGCGGGCGGCTACAGGTCTTCGGCCGTCTTCAGCAGCTCGACGATGAAGTCGCGGCGGAGCCGGATCAGGCTGGCGTGGCTGGTGAATCCGATCACGGCGAGCTGGGGCTCGCCACTCGTGGCGACCGTGCCCTCGACCTGCTCGCCCTCGATCGACAGCACGCACGTCCTGTGCAGCGCGCGGGCGCGGGCGCAGTCATCCGAGGCCATCTTCGTGACGTCCGGGGGCGAGCTCCGCGCCGGTACCCCGCCGGGATCCGCGAGGGCCGGAATGCCGAGCGACGCGAGCGTGACGAGCACGAAGAGGAGGCGCATGCGGTCAGGACACGCCGGCCGACCACCGGTTGCGGCCGCGCCCCCCGGGACCGTTGGCGGCGTCACGCCGACGTGGGACAACCCTGCGCATGGCCGCTGACCCGCCCGTCCCTCTCGACCCTGCTGCTGCCGCGGCGGCTCCCTCCGGCCGCACCGCCGACGACGACGCCCGCGAACGGCTGGATGAGGATCTCGCCGAGGCCGAGCTGCGCACGCCCGCCGAGGCGATGGCGACCGCGATGCCGGCGCGCGCCGGGCTCCCGTGGGTCACGGTCTTCCTGGCCGTCGCCAACGTCGCGGTGTTCGCGTGGGCGATCTCGGCCGGCGCCGATCCGATCCAGCCGACCGCCCAGTGGATGGCGGCGCACGGCGGCAACTTCGGGCCGATCACGCTCGGCGGTGAGCCGTGGCGGATGTTCACGTCGATGTTCCTCCACTATGGCCTCCTCCACCTCGCGATGAACCTGATCGGGCTCATCGACGGCGGGCGGCACGTCGAGCGGATGTACGGCCGCGCGGGCTTCATCGCGCTCTACGTCGTGGCCGGGCTCGGCGGCAGCTTCGCGTCCGCGCTGCGCGGCCACGCGGTGTCGGCCGGGGCCTCGGGCGCGGTGTTCGGCGTGTTCGGCGCGTTCGGCGCGTTCCTCTACCTGCATCGCGATCGCCTCGACAAGACCGTCGTCGCGCACCAGTCGCGCGGCTTGCTCGTGTTCATCGCCTACAACGTCGTGTTCGGGATCACCGCGCAGGGCATCGATCTGGTCGCGCACCTCGGCGGGCTCGCCGTCGGCTTCCTCGCCGGCCTCGCCCTCGAGCTCGGCAGCACGCACGACCACTCGACGGTGCGCCGCTCGCTGCTCGTCGGGGTGCTCGGCGTCGGCCTCGTGTTCGGCGGCGCGATGCTCGCGCCGCGCCCCAGCAACGCGATCCAGGAGCTCAGCGAGGCCGAGTCGGTCGTGCTCGAGCGCTGGAACAAGACGGTCGGCGAGATCCAGGCCGGCACCATCACCGACACCGCGGCCGCCGACGTGATCGAGCAGGAGCTGCTGCCGAAGTGGCGGGCGGCGCGGCTCGCGTACGAGGGCGAGGGCAGCGGCAAGCTGCACGACGTCATGGTGCGCTACCTCCAGGCGCGCGAGGACGGCTGGCAGCAGATGGCGAAGGGGCTGCGCGCGCAGGACGAGGCGGCGGTGAAGCAGGGGATGGCGCGCTTCCAGGAAGCCGACGCCATGGTCGAGGAGATCAAGGCGGCGTCGAAGTAGCGCGACCCGCGGAGCGAGCCACCGTCGTCGCGCTCAGTCCTCGCGCCGCGCCGCGAGCTTGTGCTGGGTCTCGCGCCAGCGCTCGAAGTGGCGCTCGATGAGCTCCTTGTCGGCGCGCGCGGCGGTCAGCTGCCCGCGCGCGCCATCGACGACGTCGAGC
>JALZOI010000538.1 GCA_030857245.1 Myxococcota bacterium | reverse complement strand
ACCCCGGAGCCGGCTGCGAGGGCGGTCCGCGCGGCGTCGCGGACCGCCGCGATGAGCTCGTCCTCCTCGCCGGGCCACCCCCGGATCAGGCACGCCTCGAGGAACTTCGCGTGCGGCACCACGCCGGCCTCCGCGGCGGCGACCTGCACGATCCGCGCGGCGTCGACCTTGCGCTCGCGCAGCGCCGGCAGCTGGACCGTGAGCTGCGCGAGCTGGCGATGGAGCGCGGCCGCGAAGCGGTGCTCGGCGACCGCGAGCCGTAGCTCGTGATCGGCGCCGGCCACCACGCCGACGTCGATCGGCAGGCCGGCCGGCACGCCGATCGGCTCGACCCGGCGGTGCTCGATCAGCCGCTCGAGCTTGGTCTGGACGGCCGGCTCGAGGGCCTCGACCTCGTCGAGGAAGATCGTCCCGCCGCGCGCCATCTGGAAGTGGCCGATCGACTCGACCACGCCCTTCTGCGCGCCGAACAGCAGCCGCTCGGAGACGCCCTCCGGCAGCCTGGAGCAGCTCACCGTGATGAACGGCCCGGCCCGGCGCGCGCTCGCATCGTGGAACAGGTGCGCCGCCGTGGCGCGGGCCCGCGCGCACTCGCCCGTGATCAGCAGCGTGTCAGCGCTCGCGGCGCGCCGCACGCGAGCGTGGGCGCGGGCGAGCTCGGGGCCGACGGCCCCCCCGGTCGCCGCGGGGTGCCCGGTGATGTCGCCGAGCAGGAGGAACACCGTGTGCCCGAGCCGCAGCACGAGGTCGCCACGCCGTCGCACCTCGCCGGTGATCCGCTGGCCACTGACGAAGCTGCCGTTGCGGCTCGCGAGGTCCGTGATCACCCACTGGCCGCCATCGCGCCGGACCGTCGCGTGGTCGCGTGACATCCGCTCGTCATCGATCGCGTGTACGGCGGCCGCGGCGACGATGCGCCGCCCGAGCGCGACGTCGGCGGGCAGCGCCAGCGCGGTCGCCTCGGTGCCGCCGGTGACGCCGCGAGCGACCATCAAGATCCCCGGCGTGAGGACCCGATCGACGGGGGTGTCCACGACCGCTGGCACGCGGCCACCGTACCACTGCGAGCTTCTTTGAGCCGGGTGGCGCGGCCGCCGCGAATCAGGGCAAGTGCGTGGTGTTACGATGCCGTGTGGCGTTCGACCCTTACGGCACCGCGCTCGGCCGGCTGTTGTATCCAGCCTGGGAGCGGTTGAGAGGTCGACCGACGTTCGATCTGCTCGCGACCCTGCAGCGCAGCGAGCGCGCGAGCATCGACGAGCTGACCGCGATGCGGACCGGCTTCCTGCGCCGGCTGGTCCGCCACGCGTACCTCCACACGCCGTACTACCGCAGGGTCTTCACCGCCGCTGGCGTGGGTCCCGATGACCTCCACCACTTCGACGACCTCACCCGGCTGCCGCTGCTCGAGCGCACCGTGGCCCAGAGCAGCGTCGAGGAGCGGACGGCACCATGGCCTGTCGTCGCGGTGTCGAAGATGACGAGCGGCTCGACGGGGCAGCCCCTCGAGGTGCGGTTCTCGGCCGAGTCGCGCTACTGGCGTGACGCCACGCGCTGGCGCGGCTTCGGGTGGGGCGGCTACCGGATGGGCGACAAGGCGATGCACCTGTGGGGCGTGCCGGCGATCGCGCCGACTCGCTTCCAGCGGGCGAAGCTCGCGCTCGATCACACGCTGCGCCGCGACGTCTACGTCAACTGCATGGTGCGCTCGAAGGAGAACCTCCTCGAGATGGTGCGCACGATCATCCGCGAGCGCCCGCAGGTGATCGCGGGGTATGCGCAGGCGATCGCGGATCTCGCGCGGTTCGTGAACGCCGAGGGCCTGCGCACGTGGGACACGATCCCGGTGATCTACGGCGCCGAGCGGCTGTGGCCGCACGATCGCGCCGATGTCGCCGAGGCGTTCGGTCCCGCCGTGTTCGAGACGTACGGCTGCCGCGAGTTCATGCTGATGGGCTCGGAGTGCGAGGCCCACGACGGCCTCCACGAGTCCGTCGAGAACCTCGTCGTCGAGATCCTGGTCCGGACGCCCGACGGCGCCGTGCGCCCGGCGGTGCCGGGCGAGCAGGGCGAGGTCGCGATCACCGATCTGCACAACCTCGCGTGCCCGTTCATCCGCTACCTCACCGGCGATCTCGCGCTCGCCCGCGCGGCCACGCCGTGCGGGTGCGGCCGGACGTTGCCGCGGTTCGGGCCCGTGGAGGGGCGCATCACGGACACGATGAGCGATGCCGACGGCAACCCCGTCGAGGGCATCCTGTTCAACATCCTGTTCCTCAACATGGCGAAGCACACCAAGCAGTTCCAGGTCGTGCAGCGCGCGGATCGCCGCCTCGTCCTCAAGGTCGTGCCGGTCGGCGATCGCCTGCCGGCGGATGCCGAGCACCTGATCCGCGAGTTCGTCGGCGTGCACCTGCGAGGGGTGCCGCTCGAGATCGAGATCGTCCACGACATCCCGCTGACCCGCGCCGGCAAGCTCCGCCGCGTGATCGTCGAGCGTAACTGACGAGCGTGAGGGCGGCTCCCGGCTCCGCGTTGTCGGTGCGCTCGCTCACCGTGGGCTCGCTGCTCGGCGTGGTGTTCGCAGGCGCGAGCATGTACGCCGGCACGAAGACCGGCATCGTCGACGCCGGCAACATCCCCGCGGCGCTCGTCGCGTTCACGGTGCTCTCCGCGATCACGCGGACGCGCCCGCGCCCCGAGGACGGCAACCTCGTCCAGACGGTGTCGAGCTCGGCGGCGGCGATGGCGCTGTCGGGCGGGCTCGTCGGCCCGATCGCCGCGCTCTCGCTGGCCGGCCGCGAGCTCGCGCTGCCCGGCGTGATCGTGTGGGGCATCGCGATCGGCGTGCTCGGGTGCCTGATGGCCATCCCGCTGCGCGCCGCCTTCATCGTGCGCGGCACGTTGCCGTTCCCGAGTGGCACCGCGACGGCCGAGGTGCTCTCGCAGGTCTACGCGGGCGGTGCCACCGCGCGCGGGCGGATCCGGTGGTTGCTCGGCGGCGCCGTCGCGGCGGCGCTCTTCACCTTCGCGCGCTCCTACCTCGGCTGGATCCCGGAGTACACGCTGCTGCCGGTCACGCTCGGCGCGCTGCCGGCGGCCGCGGTCTACCTCGGTGTCGGCTGGAGCCCGTTGCTCGCCTCGCTCGGCTACCTCGCGGGTCCGCGGATCGCGTACGCGCTCGTCCTCGGCAGCGCGGCCGCGTGGCTCGGGCTCGCGCCGCAGCTCGTCGGCGCCGGGCTCGCGGATCCCGACTACGGCTCGCTCGTCAACTGGCTGCTGTGGCCGGGCGTCGGGCTGATGCTCGGCGGCACGCTCGGCGGTGTCGTCACCACCTGGCGCGGCCTGCGGATCGGGCTGCGCGAGGTGCATGCGGCCGCGGCCACCGACTTCCGGACGACCCGGCGCCACGTCATCGCGCTCGTGATCGCGGCGATCGCCGTCGTGGCGCTTGGTGCGGCCGTGTTCGGCGTCCACCCCGCGATCACGGTGCTCGGGCTCGCGCTGTCGGCGCTGCTCTGCGCGGCGGCCGCGCGGGCGATGGGCGAGACCGACAACACGCCGGCCGGGCCGCTCGGTGGCTTCGCGCAGCTCGTCGTGGGTGGTGCGGCGCCCGGTGGCATCGACGCCCCGCTCGCGGCCGGCGGCATCGTCAACGGCACGTTGATGCACTCCGCCATGCTGCTCCAGAACTGGAAGACGGGCGCGCTGATCGGGGCTCCGCCGCGGCCGCAGCTGATCGCGCAGCTCGTGGGCGTCGTCGTCGGTGCGGTCGCGAGCGCCCTCGCCTTCGAGCTGATCCGGCGCGGCTACGGGCTCGGCAACGAGGCGATGCCGGCGCCGGCGGCGCAGTCCTGGAAGGCGACTGCGGAGCTCGTCCAGCACGGCCTGTCGGCGCTGCCCGCCCACGCGCCGCTCGCCGCCGCGCTCGGCCTCGGTGCCGGGATCGTCCTCGGGCTCGGCGGCCGGTTCCGCGCGGTGCCGTCGCCGGTCGCGCTCGGGATGGCGTTCATCCTGCCGCCCTACCTGTCGGTGACGATCGCACTCGGGGGGCTCTGCCATGCGCTGGCCGCGCGTCGCTATCCCGCGCACGCGGCCGTGCAGGGCATCGCGCTGGTCTCCGGGCTGATCGCCGGCGAGGCGCTCGCGGGCCTGGCGATCGCGGCCTTGATGCTCGCCGGGATCTCCGCATCGCAGTGAGCGTATGTGGCGCACGCGCGCCGGCACGCGCGTCCGCGCACGTCAGGATCCCGTCAAGGCGCGCGCGCGATCACCCAACGTTGGTCTCACCTTGCGCCACGCAGGTCACACTCGACTGCATGCGGTCCGACGGCTACGGTGGACAGGTGCCGCCGGGAAGAGTCCTGATCGTCGATGATGATGACGACGTGCGAGCTGCGACGCAGGAAGCGATGGAGCTCCGCGGGTACGAGGTCGTGGCGGTGGGCAGTGGCGCCGACGCGCTCGGATTCCTCACCCACGACACGCCGACGATCATGCTGCTCGATCTCCACATGGACGACATGAACGGCTGGGAGGTGCTCGGCGCCATCCGCAAGAACCCGCGGTTCGCGGGCGTCAAGGTCGTCGTCGTCACCGGCTCGTCCGCCAAGGTCACCGCGCCGGTCCGCGTGCTGCGCAAGCCGTTCAAGATCGACGCGCTGATCGAGCTGCTCGAAGGCGAGCGCACCGCCGTCGCGTCCTGAGCGGTCTGGCCCGCGACTAGACGAAGTCCTTCGCGATCACGGTCCAGTCATGAGCGCCGTGACCTTCGGCGATCACCGCATCCATCCGCGCCGCGATTGCGGGCAGCACCGCGAGCGCGACGTTGCCGGCCGCCGCCTCGCCTTCCATCAGGCGCGCGTCCTTGCGCGCCATCGCGAGCTCCCAGGATGGCGCCTCGTAGCTGCCGTCGAGCATGCGCTTCATGCGCCCGCCGATCGTCGCGCCGGGGTTGAAGTGATCGAACAGCGTCGCGGCCTCGGCCGGCGGCACCCCCATCGCCTTCGCGAGCGCGAGGAGATCGGCGCAGCCCGCCGTGAGCGCCATCAACAGCAAATTTCCCAGCAGCTTGAATGCCGCGGCGGCATCGACGCGCGGGCCGAGATCGACGAGCTTGCCGGTCATCGTCGCGAGCAGCGGCGTGGCGCGCGCGACGACCTCGCGATCGCCCGAGACGAGCATGAGCCCCGTCGACGCGGCGGCGTTCAGCGGGCCCATGAACACCGGTGCGTGGAGGTACGTGACCCCGCTCGCAGGCCACCGCGCCGTGCGCTCGCGGACGCCGGCGGTCGACGTCGTCGAGTGATCGCAGATCAGCGCGCCGCGCTCGAGCCCCGGCGCCGCGGCGGCGAGCACCGCATCGACCGCGGCG
>JALZOI010000537.1 GCA_030857245.1 Myxococcota bacterium | reverse complement strand
CGTGATCGCCGGGCGTGCCGTCGAGCGGCGTCACCAGCGTGAGCGTGGCCTCGACGTCGACGAGCGTCGCCCCGACCGCCCGGCGCAGGTGCGCTCCGATCGCGCCGCCGCTCGCGAGGTGGAGCACCGGGTGCCCGGCCGCGGCGAGCGTCGCGGTGATCGCCGAGCGACGGTCGCTGGTCCACGCCCGCCGGCCCAGGCCATCGCCGCGCACGGTGGTCTGCCCGAGCACCGGCTCGACGAGCGGGAAGTGCCAGACCTCGCGATCGAGCGCGAGGCCCGCCGTCGCCACGGCGTCGACGAGCCGCTGGTACCGGAGCGGATCGGCCGCGGTCGCCGCCTCCTGCAGCTGCCTCGCGATCGCGACCGGGAGCACGTCCGTCACCAGCCGGCGCGCGAGCTCGAGCGCGCGCTCGAAGCTGTCGTCGCGGCGCACGTTGTCGCGACTCAGCGTGTGGCCCAGTCGCGCATCCTGGAGCTTGACGGCGACGTTGCCAAACAACAGCTCGCGGGTCTCGTGCAGCATCAGGCCGTGGTTGAAGAAGCCGGTGTACGGCCGGGCATCCGCGGTGATGCCGACGATCGCGGTGAGCTGGCCGTCCGCCGTCGTCTCGCGGACCTCGACGATCGCGTGTTCGAGGCCGAGCGGGCTGTCGATGCGCGCCCGGATCGGCGGCTCGAGGCCGGGCAGCGCCGCGATCAGGTGGATCGGCACCGTCGCGTGCCGGCACCATCGCAGCAGGGCGGCATGGCTGTGGTGCGCGAGCTCGCGGGCTTGCTCGATCGAGATCGCGAGCTCGAGCTCGACGACGGTGCCGGGCTGGGTCGCCGGCCCGCCGTCATAGAGCTGGTAGCTCAGGTCGCGCCGCAGGTGGAGCACGAGGCGGCGGCCATCTCGCGCGGTTTGCACGATCACGACCTCGGGGTTCGGAGCGAGGACCGACGCGAACCCGATGCCGAACTTGCCGATCTTCGAACGGTCCTGTTCCTTCGTCGAGCGGAACAGGACGAGCAGCTGGTTCTCGAGGACGTCGCGCGTCATCCCCTCACCGCGATCGCGCACCGCGACGCGCGCGATGCCGGCGTCGTGGGTCAGCTCGATCTCGACCGCCGGCGTCCCCGCGTCGATCGAGTTCTGGACGAGCTCGC
This sequence comes from Myxococcota bacterium, assembly GCA_030857245.1. Taxonomy (GTDB): domain Bacteria; phylum Myxococcota_A; class Polyangia; order Haliangiales; family Haliangiaceae; genus JABFXX01. Next base: position 4,225 of record JALZOI010000537.1, on the reverse strand, counting down.
GATAGAACGCGAGCGGATCCGCGAACTGGGCGATGATGTCGCCGACGATGCCCGCATCGCGAGGCGCGTCCGTGACGTCGTCACGCGAGACCGTCCGGTACGGAGCCACCGGGCGTCAGCATCGCAGGTTTTCTCGCGGCGATCGGAGATCAGTGGTCGTGGCTGCAGCCGGGACCGTGCTGGTGCTCGGCCTTGCCCGTGCTGATCTGCTCGCGGACCTGGTCCATGTCGAGGGCCTGCGCCTGCGCGACGAGCTCCTCGAGCGCCGCCGGCGGCAGCGCGCCGGCCTCGCGGAACAGCAGCACGCCGTCGCGGAACAGCATCAGCGTCGGGATCGCCTGGATCTGGGCGGCACCGGCGAGCTCCTGCTGGGCCTCGGTGTCGACCTTGCCGAACACGACGTCGGCGTGGGCTTCCGATGCCTTCTCGAAGACAGGGGCGAAGGCGCGGCACGGGCCGCACCACTCTGCCCAGAAGTCGAGCAGGACGATGCCGCCCTTCTCGATGGTCTGCTGAAAATTGTCCGAGGTGATCTCGAGAGTCGCCATGCCCAGAACATGGCCTGCAGGCATTTGGACGGCAAGCAAGCCAAACGGGGTTGTTCGCAGTTTGTCCTCGCCGTGCGCCCGCGGCGCGCGTGGCGTCGCGGCACACGCATCGCGTGGCATGCGCGTTGCTGTCATGTCGAGCATGAGCGCGCTCAGCCACGTCGTCGTCGGCTACGACTTCAGCCACACCGGGCATGCAGCGCTCCATCGCGGCGTGCAGATCGCCACCCGCGCTCCGTCGCACGTGCTCCACGTCATCTGCGTGGTCCATCGGCATGCCCCGATCCCGTCGATCCCGAGCTACGACGGCGTCAACCTCATGTACGCGGCCCGCGTGCAGGAGGTCCTGGCGGTCGAGATCTAGCAGGAGCTGGAGCACGCGGCCATCCAGAGTCGCGTGCACTTCTTCGTGCATGCGCGGCTCGGCGACGATCCGGCGGCGGCGATCCTCGAGCTCGCGAGCGACGTCGGCGCGGACCTGATCGTGGTCGGGATCCACGGCTGACCGGGCTCGAGCGGCTGCTCGTCGGATCGACCTCGGAGAAGATCGTCCGTGAGGCCGGCTGCAGCGTCGAGATCGCCCGCGTCAAGAAGTACCGGGATGTCGACCCGATGGCGATCGTCGAGGCCGATCCCGACGTGGATCACGACCAGCCCTACATCCCGCCGCACCGCTACACCTACGAGGACCATCGCGTGAACCTGCGTCCGCCGGAGTGGCCCCTGTACTAGCGCGGGTGCTCGCGAGCACGCGTGCTAGCCTGCAGAGGTGGCCAAATTCCGGATCAGCTACAACGCTCCCGTCGTCCTGACGTTCGCGCTCCTCGCGGTCGCGGTGTTCGTCATCACGTCGGAGCACGTGATGCCTTCGGCGAAGCTGTGGTTCGCCGCGTGGCCCGAGTTCCACGATACGCGGAGCTACGCCGGCCTCGTCAGCCACATCCTCGGCCACGGGAACTGGCAGCACCTGCTCAGCAACTTCATGCTGATCCTGCTGATCGGGCCGATCCTCGAGGAGCGGTTCGGCTCGACCGCGCTGCTCGTGATGATCGTCGCGACCGCCATCGTCACCGGGCTCATCCAGGTGGCGTTCTTCAACGAGATGTTGATCGGCGCGAGCGGCATCGTCTTCATGATGATCGTGCTCGCCTCGACGGCGAACATCCGGCAGGGCGAGATCCCGCTGACCTTCATCGCCGTCGTGCTGATCTACGTCGGCGGCGAGCTCGTGCGCGCCGTCAGCAATGACGACCAGGTCTCGCAGGCCGCGCACATCATCGGCGGCATCACCGGAGGCGTGTTCGGCTTCCTGAGCGCCAAGGGCCGCGCCCGTTCGCGCGCGGCCGCCAAGCCGGTCGACGTCCTCGCGCCCAAGGCGGCGGCGCGCGTCCAGCTAAAGTAGCCGCTAGACGAAGAAGTCGGGGAGCAGCGTCGCGGTCGGGTCGACGGCGTACTCCGAGAGATCGGTCTTGCCCTCGGCGGCGAGGACCTCGTCGTCGATCAGGAACTTGCCGGTGAGCTCGCGCGAGGACTTCGAGAAGATCGCGTAGGCCGCGTCCGCCATGATCTCGGGCTTGCGCGAGCCCCGCATGGCCGCTTCGCCGCCGAGCAGGTTCTTGATCGCGGCGGTCGCGATCGTGGTGCGCGGCCACAGGGCGTTGACGCCGATGCCGTCCTTGCGGAGCTCGCCCGCCATGCCGAGCACGCACATGCTCATGCCGAACTTCGCCATCGTGTAGGCGACGTGCGGCGCGAACCAGCGCTCCTCCATGTTGAGCGGCGGCGACAGGTTGAGGATGAACGCCGAGCCGCCGCCCGCCGCCGCCTTGCGCAGGTGCGGGATGCACGCCTGCGAGGAGGCGAAGGTGCCGCGCGTGTTGATCTGGTGCATCAGATCGTAGCGCTTCATCGGCGTGTGCTCGGTGCCGGTCAGGCTGATCGCGCTCGCGTTGTTGACGAGGATGTCGATGCCACCGAAGGTCTCGACCGTCTTTGCGACGGCCGCGGCGATCTGGTCCTCGAACCGGATGTCGCAGACGAGGGGCAGGCCCTTGCCGCCCGCCGCGTCGATCTGCGCGGCCGCCGTGAACACGGTGCCCTCGAGCTTGGGGTTGGGCTCGGCGGTCTTCGCGACGATCGCGACGTTGGCGCCGTCGCGCGCCGCGCGCAGGCCGATCGCGAGCCCGATACCTCGGCTCGCACCCGTGATGAATAGCGTCTTTCCGCGCAGGGACATGGCCGGACCCTACAATGAAACGGCCGGCCGGGATGCGATCAGTACGCGTCGACCGCGAGGTCCGGGTCGATCGGCTTGATCACCTTGTTCAGCATCTGCGCGCCGGCGATGCCGAGCACGGCGCCGATGCCGAACGCCCAGAATCCGAGCCCGACGCCGACGCCCCCCACGCCGCCGGGTTTGGTGGCCACGAACACACACCCCGTGAGGAGCGCGCCCATGATCCCGAGTAACGCGACCGTGGTTGGCGCGATCCGCAGGTCCGGCCGCTGCTTCTTGATCGCGATGCCCGCGGTCACCAGCAGGCCGATCGCGGACAGGCCGAGCAGCACGAGCGTCGCGAGGCCCATCGGCGCGAACGCGCTCGACGCGCTATCCGACTTTCGCTCGCGGGCCTCCGCCATCATCTTGAAGTTCGACATCCCCTCGCACTTGCCGTCCATGCAGGCCTCGAACGAGAGCAGCGAGAACCCGAAGCGCGTGCCGCGGTACTGCGTGTTCTCGAGCCAGCGGTGCGAGAAGCACGCGTAGATCAGGAGCAGGGCCGCCGCGACCGTGAGGCCGATGCCGAGCGGGCGATGATCCTTGGGGACGTAGTTCGGGTCGTTGGGGTCGATCATCGCGAGCCTCGGGGAAGTTGCGGCATGACCTTACCCATCTCGACGTACTCGTGGTGGGCACCCGCCCACAGATCGTCGGCGGTCAGCGCCCGGCCGGCCCGCGCCGCGATCACGGCCGCCCGCACCACCGCGTTCTTGATGTAGCCGCCGGTCATGGCGAAGCGCTCGGCGAGGCCCTGGAAGTCGACGCCGTCGTGGAGCTCGGTCGACGGCGGGAGTAGCCGCCGCCACAGCTGCTCCCGCTCGTCGACCTCGGGCTCGGCGAACCGGATCCGGAAGTTGAGCCGGCGCTGCAGCGCGGGATCGATCGAGCTCTCGGCGTTCGTGGTCAGCACGCTGACGCCGTCGAAGGTCTCCATCCGCTGCAGGATGTAGTTGACCTCGAGGTTCGCGAACCGATCCTGCGCGGTCTTGAGCTCGGTGCGCTTGCCGAACAGGCTGTCGGCCTCGTCGAACAGCAGCATGGCGTGCGCGTCCTGCGCCTCGTCGAAGATCTTCGCGAGGTTCTTCTCGGTCTCGCCGACGAACTTCGAGACCACCGCCGAGAGATCGATGCGCACCAGCTCGAGCCCGAGCTCGGAGGCGACGACGCTCGCGGCCATCGTCTTGCCGGTCCCGGGCTCGCCGGAGAACAAGCCCGAGACGCCGCGCGAGATCCCGAGGTGACGCTGGTAGCCCCAGCGCTCGAGGATCTGCGAGCGCTCGCGGACCATCGCGATCAGATCGTGGAGCGTATCGACGACGTCCTCGGGCAACACCATCTCCGCGAACCGCGCCTTGCGCGGCACGACGGTGCCGTAGGTGCCGAGCCGCAGCGAGAG
>JALZOI010000536.1 GCA_030857245.1 Myxococcota bacterium | reverse complement strand
GGCTCGAGCAGCTCGCGGCGTTCGGCGGCGCCGAGACCGCCGTGCTCGCGGGGCTGATCCTCGGCGCGGCATCGATCAACGTCCCCGTGATCCTCGACAGTTATGCGACCGGCGCGGCGGCTCTCGTGGCCGTCGCGCTCGCGCCGGCAGCCGTGGGGTATCTGATCGCGGCGCACGCGGGAGCGTTCACCCAGCGGCGGATCCTCGCGCACCTCGGCCTAATCCCCGTGTTCGAGGTGGGCCTCGGCCACGGCGAGGGGACGGGAGCGGCGATGGTGTTACCGCTCGTCGATCAGGTGGCGGCGCTCGCGGCGCGCGGCTAGAACGGGGCGTGGCGAGGAAGCGGCATACCGGGGCCTTCGAGGTGGAGCGGACGACGGGATCGCACGAGGTGCTGGATCGCTTGTTCGTCTACGGAACGATGCGGCAGGGGCAGACCGCGCGGTCGCTGCTCGCCAACTCGGTGAAGCGCTCGGAGCAGGCGTACACGACCGGTCAGATCTACGCCTTCCCGATGGGCCACCCGGGCTACACCGAGGGCGACGGCACGGGACGCGTGGTCGGCGAGGTCGTGTGGCTCAGCGACCTGGCGGCGACGTTCGGGCTGCTCGACGCCTACGAGGGCGAGGACTTCGCGCGCGTGCTGCGGCAGGTGACGATCGCGAGCGGCGAGCAGATCTGGACGTGGATCTACACGCTGTCGGATCCGGGCGCGATCAAGGTGGGGACGCTGATCGAGGACGGCGACTGGGTGCGGTACTGGACCGAGCAGAGCTGAGTGCGGGCGCTCTACAGGGCGGCGCCGGGTCGCTCGATCAGCTCAGATGAAGAAGTGTCCGAGGACGGCCATGGAGAGGGCGGCGAGAGCAGCGGCGAAGGTCCCGAACGAGACCTTGCAGGTCTGGTTGGGGACCGAAATTGGTTGCGGCACGACGGCAGCTTCGCTCTTTTCAGGCGCTAGTCAAGGTCGCCACGGGCGCGTTCTGATTTCGATATTTTCGTAATTATTTCAGAGTTTTGTCTGACTCCAGCTCTGCTACAAACGTGCGGTGCTGGGCCTTGACCGGCGCGGCGGATCTCGGGGTGTAGGCAAGGCGAGACGGCGTGCGTCGCGTCACTGTCACGCGAGCTGTCACTCCAGGGTCAGGCCCGGGAGCGTGCGCTCGACCGCGGCCTGGAGCGCTGCGGCGGGTAGCGCCGCCGCCATCACGATCACGCGGTCTGGGTACGGGTAATCCCCGCGAGCAAACCGGAGCGCGCGAGGAGCTCGCTGGCGGGAGGGCTCACGAGCGAGCGCGTGCGAGCCCCGCCGGTGCGGCGAAGGCTCGCACCGCCCACCGCCGCGTGGGCGAGCGAGCCGTGCGCCGCCACGCTTCGAGGAGGCGCTCCAGCGCCTCGATGTGATCGCCGTGCTCGAGGGCGGAGGCCGCCGCCGCGAGCTCGCTCACGTCACGACCCGCGGGCTTGGCGGATCAGGCGGAGGTACGACGTCTGCGCCCGGGCCGCGAGATCCGAGAGCTCGGTCACGAGCTGCCGCGGCGGCGGTCCGCCGAGCGTGTGCGCGTACACGAGGTTGACCGCGCGCTGCTTGACCATGATCGGCACGACGAGCACGACGACCGGCTCGGTCGTCACGGCGAGCGCGCTCCACAGCTGCTTCTCGACGGGGTGCGCGGCCGAGGGGGGCGCGCCGACGAAGACCTGGCCAGCGTCGTGCGAGGACTGCAGCGAGGACGCGCCGCCGAGCGGCAGCGAGAGCTCCTCGATCGGCGTCGTCAGCTTCGCGGGCGGGCCGACGTAGGCGCGCCAGCCGAAGGCGTTGCCATCGCGGATCAGGAAGGCGACGAGCGCGTCGCAGCGGCCCTTCGCGTACTCGACGAGCGCGTCGCCGATCTGCTCGCGGCCCGCGGCGGTGTCGACGCGCTCGCAGGCGGCGCCGTACGTCAGCGAGACCGCGACGCCCTCGGTGGCGATGCCCTGCGACGTCGCGCGCTTGCGGCGCGGCTCGAGCGTGAACGTCGGGGGCATCACCATGCCCTGGGCGGGCTGCGAGCGCCGGCGATCGGAGCCGTCCTCGGCCTCGCTGCCGGCCCGCGTGGTGCGGATGAAGCGCGCACGGCGGGGCAGCCCGAAGTGGCGCTCGAGGTAGTAGAGGGCGCGCAGCTCGGGGACGACGTACGGCGTCACCTGGACGCCGAGCAGCCGCGCGACCTGATCGAGCGCCGCGGCGTCGGTCGGGTCGACCATCGCGACGGCGATCGGGCCGATCGGGCCGCCGAGCCGGCCGAGCGGGACCGCGCGCAGCCGGTGGGCCTCGTCGGCGCCGAGCCGGTCGAGCAGCGCGGTATCGACGCCGTCGAGCAGCGTCGGCGTGGCGATCGGGAAGCCCGTGAGATCCGACAGGTACGACGACAGCAGCTCGAGATCGATGAAGCCAAGCTCCACGAGGTTGGTGCCGAGCCGGCCGCCGTACAGCACCTGGTTGCGCAGCGCGGACTCGAGCTGCGAGAGCCCGATGGCGGCGTTACGCAGGAGGAGCGTGCCGAGCTTCATCGCAGGCCAGCATACACGAGCGGTTCGGGCAGCTCAGGCGTAGCGAGTCGGATCCGGGACGCCGGCCTCCGCGAAGCCCTTCTTGCGGAGCGCGCACGCATCGCAGCGGCCGCACGCGGCATCGCCGACCGGGTCGTAGCAGGAGTGCGTGATCGCGTAGTCGATGCCGAGGGACATCCCGAGCCGCACGATCTCGGCCTTGGTCAGCTCGATCAGCGGCGCGTGGATACGGAAGCCGCCCGCGCGGGTCGCGTGCTGCGCGAGCTCCTCGAAGGCGCGCACGAAGGCGGGCCGGCAGTCGGGATAGCCGCTGGCGTCGAGGACGTTGACGCCGACGTAGATGTCCGTCGCGCCGATCGACTCGGCCCACGCGAGCGCCAGCGCCAGCAGCACGGTGTTGCGGGCGGGGACATAGGTCGACGGGACGTCGCCGGGCGCGCCGATCTCGCGGAGCGGGCGGTCCTTCGGGACCTCGATCGCGGCGGTGGTCAGCGCCGAGGCGGCGATCGACGAGAGGTCGACCGCGACGACGCGATGCTCGTGCGCGCCGAGCGCGGCGGCGACCCGCGCGGCCGCGTCGAGCTCGACCTGGTGGAGCTGACCATAGCGAACGGTGAGCGCGTGACACGTGAACCCGGCCGCGCGCGCGACGGCGAGGGCGGTCGTCGAGTCGAGGCCGCCGGACAGGAGCACGATCGCAGAAGGCATGACGTGATCTACCGCTTCTGCGCTGCCGCCCGCAGCGCTCGGCGGAGATTTGATTTCACGGGGGGCGCTCAGTACCGTGCTGCGCGGAGGATCTCATGAGGACAGGTAAGGGCATCTTGGTCGCGACGCTCGCGCTCGCGCTGGGCTTCGGATGCAAGAAGCGGAAGACGGAAGAATCATCGACGACGGGCTCGGGCAGCGCGGTGGCGGTGGTCGCCGATGCCGCGCCGCCGCCCGATGCCGCCGAGCCGCCGCCCAAGGCGATCGTCACGATGCTGCCGGCCGACCTGAAGTGGTCGCCGCTCGACGAGCAGGCCGGGGACAAGGGGCCGATGATCGCGGCGGCGTGGGGCGATCCGATGACGGAGCCGAACGGCTTCTTCTTCAAGCTGCCCCCCGCCAATCAGGGCATGTGGCACAGCCACACCGGCGACTATCACGGCATCACCATCAGTGGCGCGCCGAACCATCTGCAGGAGGGCGAGACCAAGGCCAAGCCCCTGCCGATGCCGTCGTACTGGTTCCAGCCGAAGGGCACGTCCCACAACTCGCAATGCCTCGGCAAGGAGCCCTGCGTCGTGTTCGTCCAGTTCAACGAGGGCAAGTTCGACGTCGCCCCCGCCGAGACCAAGCAGGGCGCGAAGCGGGACCCGCGCCACGTCGAGAAGCGCGAGAAGGACCTCAGGTTCTCGCCGCTGGTGCCCGAGGTCGGCGACCAGGGCCCGATGGTCGCGCCGCTGTGGGGCGACGTGGCGACCGCGAGCGGGTCGTTCATCAAGCTGCCCGCCGGCATGGTCAGCCCGCCGCACACGCACTCGTCCGACTACCACGCCGTGGTCATCAAGGGCACGGTGCTGAACTACCTGCCCGGCGACCAGGCGCCGAAAGAGCTGGGCCCGGGCTCGTACTACATGCAGCCCGGTGGCGGCTCGCACATCACCGCGTGCAAGGCCGGCTCCGAGTGCCTCTCGTACGTCTACTCGGTCGGCACGTTCGATGTGGCGGTGGCCCCCGGCGCCGCCACTGATGGCGCCGCGCCCGGCGGCAGCGCCGACGGTAGTGCCGCGCCCGGCGGCGGCGCTCCCTCGCTGTGAACCGTCGCAGCGCCCCGCGGGCCCCCGCCGAGCGCCTCGTGCCGCTCGATCGCGGCAGCGAGCGGTGAGCCGGGGAATCGGCGTGCCGGGTGGTTGTGCAAGTCGGGTCTGCCCCCCAGGCTTCGGGACTTCCGCGAAGCTTGGAACCGCCCGTCGTGCAAGTCGTGTCTGACCCCCGAGCGTTGCCGGCCTGGCTGCCGCGGGCCGGCGTCGCGATGGCGCTGCTCGCGCTGGTCGCGCTGTCGTTCGACGAGCGGTGGCGGCTGCTGACGGCGTCGCCGTTCCCGCTCGGCGTCGACGGCTACTTCTATCCGGTCCAGCTGCGAGCGCTGCTCGAGACCGGCGGGCTGCAGTATCCGGCCTCGCCGTTGACGTTCTGGTTGATGGCGCCGCTCGCAGCCGCGACCGATCCGATCACCGGCGCCAAGCTCGGGGCCGCGCTGTTCGGGGCGCTGATCGCGCTGCCCGCGTACGCCGTCGGCGCGCGGCTCGGGCAGGGCCGCGGCGCCGGGTTGATCGCCGCGGTGCTCGCGACGACGAGCGCCGGCTCGGCGTACCTGACCATCGAGTTCGTGAAGAACGGGGTCGGCCTGACGATCTTCGTGCTCGCGGTGTGGCTGCTGCTGCGCGCTCTCGAGTCGGCGACGCTCGCGCGCATCGGGCTCGCGATCGCGGGCGGCATCCTCGCGCTGCTCGCGCACAAGATGGCCGCGATGCTGCTCCTCCTCGTCGTGGTGCCCGCGGTGATCGCCGAGGCCGCCGGGCGCGGCGTGTTGCGCGGGCGGCGGCTGCTCTACGTGCTCGGGGGCGTCGCGCTCGTGATCGCGCTCGTGTTCGTGCTCGGCGCGGTGTTCCCGCAGCGGCTGCCCTCGCCCACCGACGTCCACTTGCTCCGCGAGGTCGCGTCGCGGGACGCCGCGTGGACGGCGCCGGCGCTCGTCACGCCGCGCGCGACGCTGCGGTTCGGCTACGAGGCGTTGCTCGGCGGCGGGCTCGGCGTGGTCGGCGCGCTCGTGCTGTGG
>JALZOI010000535.1 GCA_030857245.1 Myxococcota bacterium | reverse complement strand
CCCCGCGATTGCCGCGGTTGCCACCGGCGTTCGGGCCCTGGTTCGCGCCCTGCTCGCCGCGCGGCGCACGCGGCTGCGGCTGGCCGCCGCGCTTCGCGGACAGCGCGATCCGCTTGCGCTGGTTATCGACCTCGAGCACGCGGACGGTCAGCTTCTGGCCGACCTTCACGACCTCGCTCGGATCCTTGACGAACTGCTCGGAGAGCTGGCTGACGTGGACGAGGCCGTCGTTGTGGACGCCGATGTCGACGAACGCACCGAACGCGGTGACGTTGGTGACCACACCCTCGAGCACCATGCCGACCTTGAGATCCTCCACCGAGGTCACGTCGTCGCGGAACTTCGGCGGCTCGAACTCGGCGCGGGGATCGCGGCCGGGCTTCGCGAGCTCGCCGGCGATGTCACGCAGCGTGGGCTCGCCGACGTCGTCGCTGACGTACTTCGCGAAGTCGATCCGGTCGACGAGCTCCTGGTTGCCGATCAGCTGCGGCAGCTCGACGCCGAGGTCGCGCGCGATCTGCTCGACGAGCGGATACCGCTCGGGGTGCACCGCCGACTGATCGAGCGGGTGCGTCGCGCCGGCGATCCGGAGGAAGCCCGCGGCCTGCTCGAACGCCTTCGGGCCGAGGCCCGCCACGTCGAGCAGCTGCGACCGCGCACCGAACCGGCCGTTGGTGTCGCGGTGGAGGACGATCTTCTTCGCGACCGCCTTGCCGATGCCGGCGATGTAGCCGAGCAGCTGCGCGCTCGCGGTGTTGAGCTCGACGCCGACGTGGTTGACGCAGCTCTCGATGACGTCGCCGAGCTTCTTGCCGAGCAGCGGCTGGTGGACGTCATGCTGATACTGGCCCACGCCGATCGACTTGGGCTCGATCTTCACGAGCTCGGCGAGCGGATCCTGGAGCCGGCGGGCGATCGAGATCGCGCCGCGGATCGTCAGGTCGAGCTCGGGGAACTCCTCGCGCGCGAGGTCCGAGGCCGAGTACACGCTCGCGCCGGCCTCGTTGACCTGCACGACGAACGGCGCGTCCGCGCCCTCCCGGAGCCCCGCGTCGCCGAGCGCCTTCTTCACGAACGCCTCGGCCTCGCGGCCGCCGGTGCCGTTGCCGACCGCGATCGCGCGCGGCTTGTGAAGCTGCACGAACGCGATGAAGTCGTCCTTCGCCTTCGCGAGCTGGGCGTCGCCCTGGGTGACGTAGACGGTGACCGTGCCAAGGAACTTCCCGGTCGCGTCGATCGCGGCGCACTTGCAGCCGGTGCGCAGGCCGGGGTCGACGCCGACGACCGACGCCGAGCCGAGCGGCGCGGCCAGCAGCAGGTTGCGCAGGTTGCCGGCGAAGATGTCGACGGCGGCGCCATCCGAGCGTTGCTTGAGCTCGGCGCGGACATCGTTCTCGACGCTCGGCGCGAGCAGGCGCTTGAGGCCGTCCGCGACCGCGAGCCGGAGCTGCGCCGCCCACGGCGACGTCGGCGCGAGCTTCGCGAGGCGCTCGATGCCCGCGGTGACCTTGCCGGCATCGACGGCGACGTGCGCGCGCAGCACGCCCTCGGCCTCGCCGCGGCGGATCGCGAGGAAGCGGTGCGACGGGATCGTCTTCACGGCCTCCTTGAAGGAGTAGTACTGCTCGAACTTCGTCGGCTCGTTGTCCTTGCCGGGCACGACCTCGGAGGCCAGCTCGCCGTGCTCCGCGTACTCGCGGCGCACGAACGCGCGGACCTCGGCGGTGTCGGCGATCATCTCGGCGACGATGTCGCGCGCGCCGGCGAGTGCGTCCTCGACGCTCTCGACCCCGGCGGTCAGCGCGGCCTTGGCTTCGTCGGCGGGCTCGCCGTCGGCGGCCTGCGCGAGGATCCGGTGCGCGAGGGGCTCGAGCCCCTTGTCGCGAGCGACCGACGCGCGGGTCTTGCGGCGCGGCCGGTACGGTGCGTAGAGGTCCTCGAGGTCGGCCTTGTTGGGGGCGGCGCGCAGCTTGGCCTCGAGCTCCGGAGTGAGCTTGCCCTGCTCGCTGACCGACGCCAGGATCGCGGCGCGTCGGGTCTCGAGCTCGACGATGTAATCCCGGCGCTCCTCGATCGCGCGGATCTGGACCTCGTCGAGGCCTCCCGTGCGCTCCTTGCGGTAGCGAGCGATGAACGGGACCGTGTCCCCCTCGTCGAGCATCGCGACGACGGCCGCGATGGCGTGCGGCGGCAGTCCGAGGCTCTGTGCGAGCTGCGGCACGGGGTCGAAGCTCGGGAGGCTGGCGGTGGGGGTCTCGTCGGTCATCGGGTCCGCGACCGTACCGACGACGCCGCCCTGCGGCAAGCGATCAACGACCGTGGTGTGCGCTGCCGCGACCGTGCTGTCGACCGTGGTTGCGACCGTGGTATCTGGGGGGCCATGCCGACGGACACCGAGCGCTTGATCCGACGCCTCCCCAAGGCCGAGCTGCACCTCCACATCGAGGGCACCCTCGAGCCCGAGATGATGTTCAGCCTCGCCGCGAAGCACGGCATCAGGCTCCCGTACGCGTCGGTGGATGCCGTACGCGCCGCCTACAACTTCCACGATCTGCAGTCGTTCCTCGACCTCTACTACGCGGGCTGCGACGTGCTCCGGGACCGCAAGGACTTCTACGCGCTCGCGATGGGCTACTTCGCGCGGGCGCACGCCGACGGCGTCGAGCACGCCGAGCTGTTCTTCGACCCGCAGACGCACACCGTGCGCGGCATCGCGATGGAGGTGATCATCGGAGGGCTGCGCGACGCGATGGACGATGCGCACCGCCGCTACGGCATCACCTCCGAGCTGATCCTGTGCTTCCTTCGCCACCTCTCCGAGGCCGACGCGATCGCGACGCTCGAGGCCGCGCTGCCGTTCCGCTCCGACTTCATCGGCGTCGGCCTCGACTCCGGCGAGTACGGCAATCCGCCGTCGAAGTTCCAGCGGGTCTATGCCCAGGCCCGCGCGCTCGGGCTGCGCCTCGTCGCGCACGCCGGCGAGGAAGGCCCCGCTGCGTACATCACCGAGGCGCTCGATCTCCTCGGGGTGGAGCGCATCGATCACGGCGTGCGCTGCGACGAGGATCCCGCCCTCGTCGAGCGCCTCGTCCGCGAGCAGATCCCGCTGACGGTGTGCCCGCTCTCGAACCTCAAGCTGCGGGTCGTCAAGGATCTCAAGGATCACAACTTCGCGACCTTGCTGCGGCGGGGCGTCGCGATGACGATCAACTCCGACGACCCGGCCTACTTCGGTGGCTACATCGCCGACAACTATCGCGCCGCCGCGACCGCGCAGGGCCTGACGCCCGACGAGCTCGTGCAGGTCGCCGAGAACGCCGTCCGCGCATCCTTCCTGCCGGCGACCGCCAAGACCGCGATGCTCGCGCGCGTCCGCACCGCCGCGGCCCGCGCCTGAAATCAAAGCAGCCGGCAACCGGCAATGAGAGGGGCGTGTGCTTCCTCACAAGCGGGCGGCGGGCAACAAGCAGCCGGCAACCGGCAATGGGGAGGCGTGTGCTTCCTCAGAAGCGGGCGGCGGGCAACAAGCAGCCGGCAACCGGCAATGGGGAGGCGTGTGCTCGGACACGACGCGACGGCGAGACTCCCACATTGCCGGCTGCCGGCTCCGCCGCTCGCCGCCGCCGCGACGACGAGCTCGGCGTCCACGCGTCGCCTGAGCGAACGGGTCGTCCTGATCATCGTCGACGGACTGCTCCTCGATGCATCACGGACGATGAGCTCGCTCGCCCGGCTCCGCGCTGCTGGCATCGATGCCGAGGCATCGACGCATTATCCTTCGATGTCGAGGCCCAACTACGTCTCGATCATCGCCGGCGTCCCTCCCCTGTGGAGCGGCGTCCGCAACAACGACTACGATCAAGCCGTCCCGCTCGATAGCGTGCTCGAGCGCGCGCGCGTGGCGAAGCTCGGCGTCACGTTCGTCAGCCAGGTCGCGAGCGGGCCGCGGGTGATGTTCGGAGCGCACGTGGATCGCACCCCGATCATCCCGCGCGCGAGTGAGCTCGAGAGCGCCGTCGTCACGAGCCTCGCGAGTGAGGACGACCTGGTCGTTGTCCTCCTCGGCGCGGTCGACATCGCCGGTCATGCACACGGCGCGGACTCGCCCGCGTACGCCGAAGCCGTGGCCGGTGTCGATGCGATGCTCGCTCGCGTGCTCCGGCACGTGGATCTCGCTCGCGAGACCGTGCTGGTCGTCGCTGACCACGGTCACATCGACTCCGGCGGCCACGGAGGCATCGAGCCCGAGGGACCTCGCTGCTCGTACTCGCCGCGATCATCATCCTCACATCCTGGGCGGCTCGACGGCAGCTGGTGAAGATCGACCTGCGGGTCCTGCTCGTCGCAGTACCCGCGTTCCCCCTGACCTTCTACGTCATGGCACTGACCCTCGAGCACATGCTGACTCCCTCGATGGTGCCGGCGGCCGGCTCGCTCGCGCCGCAGCTGTTCCGGTACGGCCTCGTCGCTGCGTTCGTCCACACCGGGGTCGGCTGGATCATGGTCGCGCACCGCTCGCAGCCCGCAGATCGCGTCGCGGCGGCCGCCGGGCTCGTCCTCGTCGGGATGATCATCGCGCTGATCCCCGCGGCGCTGATGTGGGTCATCACGGGACCGCCGTTCGCGTCGCGCGTCCCAGGTCCCGACGTGCTCATGTTACCGCCGACCACGTACGCCGCGCTGGCGTGTTACTGCCTGGGCAGCCTGGCGTTCGTCGCGCTCGAGTACGTCGCCTTCCTTCGCCGCAAGCGACAAGCGGTCAAGGGCGAGTGAACGGCCAAGAGGGTCGCTGACTGCTCGGCCTGCGCGGACCGAGCTCAGTCTTCGAACTGGACCTTGCCCGTGCTGATGTCGTAGTTCGCGCCCACGATCTTGATCTTGCCGGCCTCCTCCAGTTGCCTCAGCTCCGGGCTGCGCTCGCGGATCTGCTCCTTGACGAGCCGGACGTTCTCGACGCCGATCGCGTCGACATAGGCGTAGTCCGCCGGATCGCGCTTGCCGGTGTAGTGTTTCGCCGTCCGCTCGACCGCCGGATCGATCTTCTTCAACAGCTGCGTCAGATGTCCAGACTCGACTGCCGCGGCCGCGCCCTTGATCGCTCCACACTTGGTGTGCCCCATCACCATGATGAGCTTGGCCCCCGCGAACTTCACCGCGAACTCGATGCTCCCCAGCACGTCGTCATTCAGCACGTTGCCCGCGACCCTCGCGCTGAAGATGTCGCCGATCTGCTTGTCGAAGATCGTCTCCGCGGGGACGCGGCGGCGATGTCCCGTCGACTGTTGAATCTCGGTGGCGGTCGGGGTGATCACTACGCGGCCTTCGTTCGCGTTGCAACAGCGGGCGTGGAGTTCTCGTGACGAGTGAGTGCGCGCATCAGTTGGGTCA
>JALZOI010000534.1 GCA_030857245.1 Myxococcota bacterium | reverse complement strand
ACCTGCACGAGCAGCGGGTTCAGCGCCTTGCTGTTGACGTTGTAGGGCGAGATGTACGGGATGCCCATCAGCAGGATGTCGGCGGGCCCGTCGACCTCGACGCAGTTCTGCTCGTTCTGCTTCGCGAGCGTGCGGTCGTGCGTCGGGTCGCACGCGCCGGCGTAGCAGCCGATCATCTCGTACGCCGCGGGCGTCCGCATGAAGATCTCGCGGCGCGCGGCGAACGGCAGCTTGTCGAGCGCCCACTTGGTCGCCTGGTACTTCAGGCGGTCGGACTCGGTGAAGTCATCCTCGTTCTTCGTGAGGAAGTTGAGCGGCCCGTCGAAGCAGCGGTTGTTGAGCACGGTCTCGATGTGGAAGACCTTGAGCGTCTTCTCGATCAGATCGCCCTGCCGCTTGAACGAGTGGCTGAGGTAGCTCTTCGGCGGGTCCATGAACGAGCTGGACTCGACGATCGCCTTCGGATGGTGGTGCGCCTTGAGGCTCTCGTAGCCACACAGGCCGACCGCCATCGACTTGTTGCCGCCGTTCATCGGCACGAAGTTGAGGTTCACGTAGATCGTCAGGTCGCTCTCGGCGACCCGGCGGTTCATCTCGACGAGCTCGGGTGCGCCGTGTGGATTCTGCGTCTTGCCGAGCACCACCATGCCGTCGGGGTCGCAGCCATCGTGGTTGTACAGCCGGTCCGGCCAGTACTCGTCCCACACCTTCTGACCGACCATCCGCTTGATCTCCCAGTCGTGCATCCGGCGATGCAGGCCGAGCGCGATGATGATGTGGACGTCGTCGACGCCGTGGTCGGCGAGCATCTCGCACACGATCTCGAGGACCATCTGGCGGACGTCGGGCGCGCGCATGATCGGCAGCGGCATCGAGATGTCGTCGACGGCGATCGTGATCTTCATCCCGGGCTGCAGCATCGCGTGCAGCGGATCCGAGTCCTCGGGATGGTTGAGCGCGTAGCGGATGGCGGCGCGCGGATTCGCGATCGCGGTCATCGGGCGCTTCGGGTAGATGACGCGGGTCCCGACCGGCAGGTCCTCGCAGATCAGGTTCTCGCCCGAGAACATGATGCGCGGCGCGGAGTCGGTGTCGATCGTGACGATGTGCTCGCGCGTGTGGGAGCGGGTCTTGGGGCGGATCGCGCGCATGTCAGTCCTCAGTCCTTTCCGATCGTGCGCAACTTCCGCACGGCAGGCGTCGTCAGCGGTCGCGTCGGGTCCGCGGCGACGGCGGCGACGCGCGCGAGCCCTTGCGGCCGGCGATGGGCCGCCCGCTGCGGCTCCTCGTCGAGATCGAGCACGGGCCAGTCATAGGACCGCGCCATCGACCGCAGCCGGAGATCCGGGTTGCACGCCGTGGGATGCCCGACGACGGCCAGCATCGCGTAGTCCGAGAAGCTGTCCGAGTACGCCCACGACTGCGCGAGATCGATGTCGTGCTCGCGCGCGTAGGCCCGCATGATGTCGGCCTTGGTCGCTCCGGCGACGAACGGCTTGCGCAGCTTGCCCGTGGCGTAGTTCTCGACGAACTCGAGCTGGTTCGCGATCAGGTCATCGACGCCGAGGTAGCGCGCGAGCGGCCGCATCGTGAAGTCGAGCGCGCCCGACAGCAGCACCTGGCGGCACCCGGCGCGCCGGCTCTCGTCGATCAGATCCTTCGCGCGCGGGTAGATGTTCGGCTTGATGACGTCCTCGAACAGCTCCTCGGCGAGGACGGTCAGCCGGTCCTCGCTCGCACCGGCGTACGAGCGATAGAAGATCTCGTTGAACCACTTGCGCGACAGCTTGTCGGCCGCCCAGAACACCGGGATCGACATCGCCGTCTTGATCGTGCGGCGCGTGCTCTCCGCGAGCGAGGCGTGGCGGGACGCGTAGAACGCGAACGCGTGCACGATGTTGATCTTGATCAACGTGCCGTCGACGTCATAGAACGCCGCGGAATTCTTATACTTAGGCTGGGACATCGACGGGGGCATGCCGGCCGGGAGTTACGGAGAGGGCGCACATTGGACCAGGCGCCCGAGGGCTGTCAATGATACGTCTTCGCCATGCGAATCCCGGTCTGGTTGACCCTGGCGGTCGCCGCGTTCGTGCTGGGTTTCGGGCTCTACCGGCTGTGGCTCGCGGCCGGGAAAGGGTCCCCGAAGCCGCCCACGAAACGGGGCATGTACACGATGGGGCGCCGGACCCACCTGCTGATCGGCACCGTCTACCTCCTGCTGGGGGGCGCCCTCGTCGCCACCACCTTCGGCTGGAACCCGTTCGGCGACCTCGTCGGGCCCGGCACCGAGCAGCCGGCAAAGGACGCCGCTCCGACGCGAACGCCGCTCCCGGCCGACCAGCGGCCGAGCAGGCCGTGATGGGGCGACCGGTTCAGAGGATCTGGAGCTTGCGGCTGTGCTCGGCGTGCTCGCCGATGTACTCGAGGACGTGCGGGTGGGTCATGATGATCTCCCGGAACTCGGGCGCCGGCAGGTAGAGCGCCAGGCTCTTGCCGCGCGCGAGCACGTCGCTCTTGAACGCGCCCCCTGACAGCAACGCGGTCTCGCCGATCAGGTCGCCCGCGCCGAGCGTCGCAAGCGTGGAGCCCGCGCGCTGCACCATGAAGTTGCCGGCGAGCACGATGTAGAGACCGTCGGGCTTGGTGCCCGCGTGGATCAGCCGGGTCGCGTCATCGATCTCGAGGAACGTGAACTTCGCGGCGAGCTCGGCGCGTTGCTCCTCGTCGAACGGGCGGAACAGCGGGCTCGTCCGCATCCAGCGATCGACGAGCCGGTCGCGGACGAACCGCAAGATCGCGCGCAGCACGTCGCCGTGGCTCCGCAGCACGCGGGCGAGCGTGCCGCGGTCGATGCGCAGCAGCTCCGCGGGCGACACCGCGCTCACCGTCGCGGAGCGCGGCTGATCGGTCATCAGCGCGACCTCGCCGATGAACGATCCGGCGCCGAGCCGCGCCATCTCGACGCGCGGCGGGCCCTCGGCCTGCACCGACACCTCCCCCTCGACGATGACGTAGAGCGCGTCGCCCGGATCGCCTTCGCGGAACAGCTGCTCGTCGGCCTCCAGCGTCACGAGCTCGAGGTGCTCGACGAGGGCCTCGAGCGCGTCACTCGGCAGCCCCGCGAACAGCGGGGTGGCCGCGAGCGCTCGCTGGGCCGCCATGCCCATCACGCGCGGTTCGGGCAGCGGAATCTCCTCGATGTCGTCGAGCTGGAGCTCGGTCGATTCGTCGACCTCCGCCTCGTACGAGTCGGTCTCGGGATCCGCGACGTAGATGATCGGCGCCGAGACCCGATCGTAATCGACGGTCTCGATGTCCGGACTCGCGTCGCGGTCGTCCTCGAGGTACTCGGGGAGCGCGTCCTCCAGGGGGATCACGTGGACGCCGGGCGTGCTCTCGTCGCGGCGGTGCGACGTCGCGACCTGCTCGCTGAGGGTCACGGAGTCGATCGCTGCGCCGGGCGGCAACGACACGGGTCGGCTGCGGGTCCGCGAGACCGCCATCACCGGCGTCGTCGCGGTCTTGGTACGGGAGATCGAGATCGGCTGGATCGGCTGGATCGAGCTCTTGTTGCGCGGCCGTGGCAACGGATCGGCGCCCGCCGGGCGCGGGTTCATCGTCGGCGCGACGGTGCGGCGGATGGCGGCGACGTTCGGATTCTCGTGGAGCGCGGGGTTGTTGTCGGCCATGCCACCGGCGCGCGTCGGCCCGGCGCCCGCCAGCTCGTTCATCTGCGCGAGGCGGCGCAGCGTATCGGGATGCCTCGGATCGATCTGGAGGACGACCTTGCAGACGGCCATCGCCTGGACCAGGAAGCCGCTCTGCGCGTAGCGCTCGACGGAGCGGTTGAACGCCTCGATCGCGTTCTTGTCGTTGCCGAGCCGCCGATACGTCTCGCCCGCTCGCTTCGCCCACTGCGCATCGCGCGGCTCGAGACGCTCGAGCTCGAGGTACGCAGCCAGAGCGCGCTTGTGCTTGCCAGCAGCAGTCGCCTCCGCCGCCTCCTCCCGTAGGGCCCGAACATCCTTGGCCATCAGCCGGGCGACTATAACAGCAAGCGAGCGAGGTACACGCGGCGCAACACTACGTTGCAGCGCGCATCAGCTGTTCGTACGCACGGGCCAGCCGCGCGGTGACCGGCCCCGCCGTGACGGGGATGCCATCGAGCCGCGTGACGGGCACCACGCCGCGCAGCGAGCTCGTCACGAACAGCTCGTCCGCGGCGCGGAGATCTCGCACCGTGAGGTCACGGACGCGCGACGTCAGCTCCTCCCCGCTGCACAGTCCGAGGATGCGATCGCGCACGATGCCCGGCAGCCCTCCCCGATCGACCGGGGGCGTGCTCACGGCGTCGCCGGCGACCACGAACAGGTTGCTCGTCGCACACTCGACGACGTTGCCGTCATCGTCGAGTCGGACCGCCTCGTCGGCGCTCGCGGCGCGCGCGAGCTCCCGCGCGATCAGGTGGTCGACGTACGACAGCGTCTTGTGCCCGCGCTGATCTCGACGCGCCATCGGCCAGTCGACGACCGCGAGCGTGATGTCGGTCGGGAGCTCCGGGAGCGGCTCGACGATGACGATCGCGCGCCCCGGTCCGAGCTCCGAGAGCCGGGCGCCGAACGGGCCCTCCCCGCGCGTCACCACGATCCGGATGCGGTGCTCGCCGGGCCCGGCCGCGCCGAGCGTGCGGTACACGGCGTCGTTCAGCTTCGTGCGCTCGAGCGTGCGCAGCACGAGGAACCGCGCGGTCTCGTACAGCCGATCGAGGTGCGCCTCGAGATCCTGCGCGACCCCGTTCCACGTCCGCAGCACCTCGAAGCAGCCGTCGCCGTGCAGCAGCCCGCGATCGAACACCGAGATCCGGGCGTCGGCCGCAGCGACCAGCACGCCATCGATCGAGACTGCGATCACAAAGTCACCATACCAGGTCGTGAGATCGGAGGCGGCGCGGGCCGGACCGGCGTGAGCGTCAGCGACCGCCGGCCTCGCCGAGCACGTCCTGGGCCCGGCGCAGGTCGGTCTCGGCGGCGAGCCGCCACAGCTCTGCCTCGGGCGTCGTCGGTGCGGACAGGCAGGCGCGGTACTCCAAGGTCGCCTTCTTGAGGTACGAGACCGCACGCCCGCGGAGCGTGCGCCGGATCCCGGCGGCCACCGTCGGATCGAGCTCGGGCGGCAGCTCGAACAGCAGGCCGATCGCGAGGTCGTGGTAGAGGCTGCCCGCGCGATAGTGCGCCGCGATCTGCGCGAGCCCGCCATGCTCGCCGACCGCGCGATACTTGGCGACGACGTTCTCGGTCGCATCCTCCTTGACGCGGATCGAGGTCGACAGCGCCTCGATCAAGGGGCGCGGCCGCAGCTTGTGGACGCCGCCCCGCGCGCGCTCGGCGGC